>CAYFVI010000235.1:0-1605 GCA_964346525.1 uncultured Dehalococcoidaceae bacterium | reverse complement strand
AGTTGGCCGCGTCCGAGGTGCAGACCCCGTTGGATATGATGCCTATGTAATTGCGTGTGCCGGCCAGTCCATCTTTTCTGGGGTAACCTGAAAACTCCATTTATCCTCCCTGCCTGGTTACTTTCAGCCGGAGACCGGTCATATTATGCGTGTGGACATGCTGGCCCGGCCCAATGTCCTTAGTGGCTTTCCCGATGACCACGCCGTCTTTTACTATCACCATGCCGGAATCTATTTGCGTGACACTGAATTTATGTTGATATGGGATATCCTCCGCCAGTTCAATCTCGAGCTCTCGCCCATATATCTTGACTTTTCCACCTGATTTAAGGTCCATTAACGCCACCCCGATATTATCTCCGGGCTGTAACATTACGGCTTCAATCATCTTCTTTATCTCCGCTATCCCTGAATAATGGTGAGGAGCCGGGCTGATTCAAATAATTGTACCATATCTTGGGGAGCAGCCCGATAATTTTTATGATGCCCACTTTGAGTTGACATACACCTGCGACGGCTTTATAATTCCCGCGATAATGCGAAAACAGGTGAATATAAACGCTGGAGGATGTACGCTATGGCATACGTAATGCATGTACCAACCAAGCTGGTCTTTGGCGTCGGGAGCATAAATGAGCTGGGCAAGGAAGCAAGGCAGTTCGGGAAAAAGGCAATGGTCGTTACCTACCCTGACATCCGCCGGGTGGGATTGCTGGACAGGATAATCGGTGAGCTGGAGTCAAACGGGCTGGAGGCACTGGTTTTTGAGAAGGTGCAGCCGAACCCGCGCCATACTACGGTAGACGAGGGCGCCAGCATGGCGCGAAAAGAAAAGATAGATGTGGTTATCGGGCTGGGCGGGGGCAGCGCCATGGACGCGGCCAAAGCGATAGCCGTTGCTAGCGCCCACGATGAACCTTTCTGGGAGCGCGCCCTGTCTGGAATCGACGAGGGCGTGGTAGTCGACACGACGCCGGCCATTATCCAGGTGCCGACGCTGGCGGCTACCGGCAGCGAGATGAACAACGCAGGGGTGTATACCAACTGGGAAACCCGTGAAAAGCGGCCTATTACGAGCTGGCGCATGGCGGCGAAAGTTGCCATCGTTGACCCTGAGCTAACGCTTACGGCGCCCGGGAAACAGACCGCTCAGGGAGGGGTGGACATTTTTGCACACTGTATCGAGCCGTATATTTTGCTCGAAGGAGGTGCTCCGGTGAATGACGGCATAAGGGAGCATTTGATGCGGATGGTGGTGGAATACCTGCCGCGAGTGCTGGCCAGACCAGATGACATTGATGCGCGCACTCAGGTATCCTGGACCAGCACCATCGCCATGTGTGCTTTGGCCACCTTGGGTGGAGGACGTGGGAGGGGCCTGCACTGTCACAATATTGAGCACGGTGTAAGCGCGCTTTATGATGTGGCACACGCGGATGGCTTGGCTGCTCTGCTGCCAAAATTTATGGAATTCATTCTTCTCGCTCGAAAAGAAAGGATAGAAGCGGTAGGGGCTAAAGTCTTCGGCAAGGCAGATGGTATCAAGGCTGTTGAGGAATGGCTGGAGAGCGTTGGTATGAAACTACGACTGCGCGACCTGGGCTG
>CAYFVI010000234.1:0-2769 GCA_964346525.1 uncultured Dehalococcoidaceae bacterium | reverse complement strand
CGATACGAGGAGGTCTGTCCGCCGCCATCGAAAGAATAGGTGAAGTGATACCGCAGACCATTGAAAAAGGCTTTGAAAAGTGGAGGGAACGGTCAAAGGAGGGGTAGGAATCGTTGTGGGTCATCATAACTCTGCTCAGCTTAATCGCTGTTCTCATATTGATGCTATGCGTGCCGCTGGAACTGGCTTTTAATGCCAGTTTACCTGGCAGACCGCGTGTTCGGTTTAAGCTGCTCTGGCTTTTTGGATTGGTCGGCAAGGAAATAGGCGGCCGGGAGAAACCAGAGGAGAAAACGGTTCCAAAAAAGCCGAAGCCGAAAAAGCGGAAGAGACGCTTTAAGGGTATCTTTGTGCTACTCCGCACCAAAGGCCTGTTCAAGCAGTTCAACGTTTTTATTAGTGATCTCCGGCATTGCTTTCGAATAAGAGATTTAAACGCCGATATCAGGGTTGGGCTGGGCAGTCCTGACGATACCGGACTGCTTTTCGCCTTTATCGGACCGTCTGTTTTCTGGTTGAACTCGACCTTCCCACTCAGAGTAAATGTGCAGCCGGCTTTCGGAAGTGAAGCTACTTTTGAAGGCAATGCCCGGGTAAAAGTAAAACTGCGCCCTATCAAGCTGTTAATTCCCATCTCAAGATTTCTCTTTTCACCTGCCGCCTTTAGATTGTTGAGAAATTACCTTGCCAGTCGGTGGAAGAGAAAGAAGAAGTAACTGCCCGTCGGCGCCTCTTGTAGACAGGAAGCCCGCGTTTTATGATAATTAATCTAGTGCCACACGGTTATTCCCCGGCGTGATAGTATATGGTCTGAGGAGATGGCCTTTAATTGACTGACGAAGAATATATGAAACTCGCCTTGAAACTGGCACGGCGTGGTCTCGGGTGGACCAGCCCGAACCCCATGGTGGGAGCCGTGCTGGTCAGGGATAACCAGATTATAGGCCGTGGATATCACCGCCTTTTCGGTGGCAATCATGCGGAAGTCAATGCCCTGCAGAACATAGAGGCCGGCCCGGCGGGTGCCACCCTCTATGTAACTCTGGAACCCTGCTGCCACTACGGGAAAACGCCCCCCTGCATTGATGCCATTATTAAGAACAAGATTAAAAAGGTTGTCATCGGGACAATTGACCCGAATCCACGAGTCAACGGCAAAAGCGTTACCATTCTGAATCAGCACGGCATTGAGACCAAAGTCGGCTTGCTGGAGGAGGAGTGTCGTGAGCTGAATGAGGCCTACTTCAAATATATGACCACAGGACTGCCGCTGGTGACCATCAAATTTGCCCAGACGCTGGACGGCCGGCTCGCCACCGCCAGCGGCGACTCCCGCTGGATAAGCTCGGAAGAATTCCGGAAGCGGGCCCATAAACTACGCGCCAGCAACGATGCCATCCTGGTTGGCATCGATACGATACTGGCAGATAATCCTCAGCTCACGGTGCGTCTGGTGGAAGGCAGAAACCCGACACGTATTATCTTGGACTCAAGGATGAGAATGCCGCTCGACTCAGAAATTGTCGGGACCCGGGATGCATCGCCGGTAATCATCGTTACCACGGCTCAAGCCGGGGGAGAAAAGAAATCCAGGCTGCACGACCTCGGGATTGAGGTTCTTGAGGCTCGGTCCGACGCGTCCGGGGGAATTGACCTGAAAGGCCTGCTGCAGGCGCTTGGCGAGCGGAATATCTCTTCATTGCTGGTGGAGGGGGGAGCCAGGGTCATCACCTCTTTCCTGCGTCAGAAGCTCGCCGACAAGGTGGTCGTGGCCATTGCCCCCAAAATTCTGGGCAAAGGGACCGATGCCGTGGGGGAGCTGGATATTGCCCGGATGAGTCAGGCTTTGAAACTGACTTTGGAGAAGATATCAAGAGCAGGCGTGGACGTTGTTATCGAGGCCAGGGTCGACTACTCCACAGATTAGGCCCGCTTCAGCATATATTCCATCACCTCGGCGACCAGAAACAGCGAGCCGGTGGCACAGATAAGGTCCGATGGTCTGGCAATGTGTAGAGCCTGTTCCACAGCTGAGGCCGCATTTTCCGATAATTCATAGGCTATGCCCTGGCTGGAGAATTCGGCGGCCAGCAACTCCAACGCCACGGCGCGGGGGTGATGCGAGCGACTTACGATGACCCTTTCCGGGAACGACGCTAATTCCGCCGCCATCCCGGCGATGTTTTTATCCGATGAGGCGCCGAAGATGACGATGGCTCTGTCAAACTTGAAATACTTTTTTAATGCCTGCACCAGCCTGCGCATGGAATCTCCGTTGTGGGCCCCATCCACGATAAACCAGGGCTGCTGACGCAGGACCTGGAGCCGGCCCGGCCAGTTCACATTAGCTATGCCGTGAATAATAGCCTCTGTGGTTATCTTGACACCCCGTTCCGCCAGTGCTTCAGCAGCGGCGATGGCAGCAGCGGCATTTTCCATCTGGTGCTCGCCGAGGAGGGGTACGGTAAGGTTATATTCACCCCTCAGCCCCCGTAATTGAAAAGACTGGCTCTCATAGCTAGATGATTCCAGGTGCCAGGTAACGTCGCGGCCTGCTTTTATTAGTTTCACCTCTCTTTGTTGGCATATCTTTTCCAGCACCTCCATCGCCTCCGGAGGTTGAGGCACCGTGATTGCTATGCTTCCCGGCTTGATGATACCCGCTTTTTCTCCGGCTATCTGCGCCAGCGTATCGCCGAGTACATCCATGTGGTCATAACTTATCGAGGTGATGACGCAGACCTCCGGCTGCACCACATTGGTGGCATC
>CAYFVI010000233.1:0-1707 GCA_964346525.1 uncultured Dehalococcoidaceae bacterium | reverse complement strand
TCCTTCTCGTACTTTATTCAGGTAGTCCTCGGTCGGCGATGAGCTTTCCTGGGTCAATTTCCCGTAGTCATCGATGGAGTAGGTGCCATAGCAATCGATGCCTATCAGGAGCAAATTTTCCAGCGAGGTCTGCTTTAGTTTCACCAGTTCGACGAGCGCCCGGAGTTCGCAGGAGCGCAGCACCACGCCCAGCCGCTCCGGGCTGGGAGATACCAACGTGATTCTGGAAACGAGGCGGGCGGAATTCACCGGCATCACCGGCGCCAGCGGATTGGCCCTCTGCATTTGCTCCGTACTGCTCACGATGGTCGGCACCGCGTTATCGCCGGTCGGCAGTTCCAGGGGCACCAGCAGCGCATCGATCAGTTTCCTTTCCAGAAGGTCGGTCAGGAACTGACGTAAAGCCCCGAGCACCCCCCGGTTTTCCACCGGCAAAACGGCGTATCGCTCCCTCTCCATGGCCTAAATGGACCAGTCCTTTCCCATCGGGTTCGGTCCCAGTTTTCGGGTTGACTCAGTAACTTCGTTCATGGTGCGGGCAAACCGGGCACCTTCCGCAGCGCTTATCCATTTTATCTCAACTCTATCGTCCTCAAGGCCGAGGGTATCAAGCACAGTCTTCAATATGGCCATTCTCCTTCTGGCCTTGAGATTTCCGGAGACGTAGTGGCAGTCGCCGGGAGGACATCCCCCCACCATCACGCCATCGGCCCCGCCGAGCAGTGCTCGCAAAACGTAAACCGGGTCCACCGACCCGCTGCACATGGTCCGGATGGGGCGGATATTGGCCGGATACTGCATCCGGAGCGTGCCGGCGAGGTCGGCGGCGGTAGCCGTACACCAGTTGCAGAAGAAGCCTACGATTACCGGTTCAAACTCTTTTTCCTCGGCCACTTTATTACCTCCTTGCCATCAAAGCGCGACATCAATCAGTGAAAACACCTGCCTGTCCCTGAAGCCTCTTATTTTGGCGGCACCGCCGGGGCAGGCCACCACGCAGGCACCACAGCCCTGACATATAGCCTCTCGTACCAGAATCTCATCGGTTTCTTCATTCCGGTATCTGGCATCGTAAGGGCAGGCGGCGATGCACATCTCGCATTTGCGGCACAGCCTCTGGACAATCTCGGAGATTATTCTTCCCGCTTTCAATTGCGGCGAAGCCAGCAGAGATACCGCTCTTCCGGCAGCGGCCTGTGCCTGGGCAATTGTCTCCTCAACGCTGTGCGGGGAATGGCCCAGCCCGCAGACGTAGATTCCATCCTTCAGAAACTCCACCGGGCGGAACTTTTCCTCCGCCTCTTGGAAAAAGCCGTCCTCATCCGTCTCCACCCCCAGTATACCAGCGAGAGCCCGGTTATCATTGGGGGTTATCCCCGTGCTCAGCACAACAAGCTCAGGCTCAAGCACCAGCTTGCCTCCCAGGACTGGCTCAATGAGCTCCACAGTCAGCTTCTCCTCATCCTCTTTCACCTCCGGCCCGCCGTCCGGCTCATAGCGTATAAACTGCACTCCTTTTTCCCGCGCCTGGGTATAATATTCCTCTTTGAAGCCGTAGCTCATTATATCCCGGTGAAGAACGTTCACCTCGATGCCGGGATTAGCGTCCTTCAATGTCAGCGCGTTCTTTATTGCCTGAGAGCAGCAGACACGACTGCAAAAGGGCCGGTCTTCGTCACGGGAACCAACGCATTGTATCATAACCAC
>CAYFVI010000232.1:0-4908 GCA_964346525.1 uncultured Dehalococcoidaceae bacterium | reverse complement strand
GCTGACAGAGGGCATCGTGGATGCTTTTGATGAAGAAGGCCTGTTTATCTTCGGGCCAAGCCAGAAAGCCGCTCAGCTTGAGGCCAGCAAAGTTTTTGCCAAAGAACTGATGCAGAAATACCATATCCCCTGCGCCGGCAGCACCAGCTTCTCTGACTACATGCAGGCAAAAGAATATGTTAAGAAGCATACGGTACCAGTTGTCATTAAAGCCGATGGGCTGGCGGCGGGAAAGGGGGTCGTCGTTGCCGAATCACCGGGACAAGCCCTCGACGCCTTGAAAAATTTTATGGAATTTAAAACGCTGGGCACTGCCGGCCAAAAAATCGTGGTGGAAGAGCACCTGCCCGGCAGGGAAATGAGCGCCTTCGCCTTCACCGATGGCACGACCGTCGTCCCCATGGTGCCCGCCTGCGATTACAAACGCATTTATGACGAAGACCGCGGGCCCAATACCGGCGGCATGGGCAGCTACAGCCCGCCGTACTTCCTCAGTCCCGAACTGGAATCAGCGGTCAGGGAGACCATCATTGAGCCAGCAGTTAAAGCTATGCACCAGGAAGGCCGGCCCTATAAAGGCGTAATTTACGGCGGTCTGATGGTTACCAAAAACGGCCCAAAAGTGTTAGAATTTAATGTCCGTTTCGGCGACCCAGAAACGCAGGTGGTGCTGCCAAGGCTGAAGACCGACTTGTTAGATATTATAATGGCCATCGTGGATAACAAACTTGACCAGGTGCCGGTACAGTGGAGCGAGGAAGCTTGCGTGGGGGTGGTGATGGCCTCTGCCGGATATCCGGGGAGCTATCAGACCGGTTTCCCCATCTCCGGGCTGAATGAGGTGGAGAGTGATATAATGGTTTTTCAGGCCGGCACCAAAGAAGGCTCAGCGCCAGGTGAGGTGGTGACCAGCGGCGGCAGAGTCCTGACCGTGGCGGCTACCGGCAAAGACCTCAAAGAGGCCAGGGAAAAGGTATATAATAATATGGCGCGCATAAACTTTGAGGGATGTCACTACCGCAGGGATATCGCGGACATAAAAGGATCGTAAAAGGAGAGCCAAAGAGAGGCCAGGCCTCTCTTATCAAACATTCCCCCTCTCCTTTGAAGGAGAGGGGGACACAGGGGGTGAGGTAAGATAATATGCCTTTAGTCGGAGTGGTTATGGGTTCCAAGTCGGATACGGAAGCGCTCAAGCCGGCTCTGGAGATAATGGAACAGCTTGGTATTGACTGCGAGGTCAATGTCATTTCCGCCCACCGCACCCCGGAGAAAGCCCGGCAGTACGGAATGACCGCCCGTGAGCGTGGCCTTGAGGTCATTATCGCCGCCGCCGGAGGCGCCGCCCATCTGCCCGGGGTTCTGGCCAGCTGGTCTACTCTTCCGGTCATCGGCGTGCCACTGGCCTCCGGCGAGCTGAAAGGCGTTGATGCCCTCTACTCGATTGTCCAGATGCCGGCGGGGATACCGGTCGCCTGCGTGGCTATCGGCACCGCCGGCGCCAAGAATGCCGCCTATCTGGCCGCCGAAATCCTGGGTATTAAACACGAACGCATCAGCCAGGCTTATGAGCAATACCGGCGCGAATTACAAGGAGAAAGCAGATGATAGAGCGCTATTCCCGTCCCCAGATGAAACGGGTGTGGTCGGACGATAACAAGTTTAACAAATGGCTGGAAGTGGAGATTGCCGTCTGCGATGCCTGGGCGGAAATCGGCGTCGTGCCCCGTGAAGCCATCTCTAAAATCAAGATGGCCAAGTGCAACCTCAGGCGCATGGAAGATATCCTGAAAGAGACACGCCACGATATGACGGCATTCCTCGGCTCGGTGGCGGAAAGCCTGGGCGAGGAATCGCGTTTCATCCACCTCGGCCTTACCTCGTCAGACGTCATGGACACGGCGCTCAGCTTGCAACTGGTAGAGGCCGCCGAATTGCTCACTGCTGACACTAAAGAGTTAATTACAGTACTGGCGCGGAAAGCCATGGAGCACAAATATACTCCGATGATCGGACGCACGCATGGCGTTCACGCCGAGCCAATTACCTTTGGCTTGAAGCTGGCGGTATGGGTTGAAGAGATGAGGCGCAATCTGCAGCGCCTTGGCGAGGCTAAAAGAGCCATCGCCGTGGGCAAGATATCCGGCGCCGTCGGCACGTATGCCACCGTACCACCAGAGGTAGAACAGCGGGCCTGCCGGAAACTGGGCCTCCTCCCCGCCCCAGTATCAAACCAGATATTGCAGCGCGATCGCCACGCCCAGTTTACGAGCACACTGGCCATCATTGCCAGCTCGCTGGAAAAGTTCGCCGTCGAGATTAGAGGCCTCCAGAGAACAGAGGTCGGAGAACTGGGCGAGCCTTTCGGCACCGGCCAGACGGGTTCCTCGGCCATGCCGCACAAGCGCAACCCTGAACTCTGCGAGCGCATCAGCGGCCTGGCCCGACTGGTAAGGGGCTACGCCCTTACTGCAATGGAGAATATCGCCCTTTGGCACGAGCGTGATATCAGTCATTCCTCCACGGAGCGCATTACCCTCCCCGATTCCTGCCTGCTCGTTGATTACTGCCTGTCCCTCTTCATCTCTATAATCAAGGGGCTGCAGGTCTTTCCGCAGCGTATGAAAAAGAATATGGGACTTACCAAAGGCCTTGTCTTCTCGCAACGGGTGATGCTGGCGCTAATCGATAAAGGCTTCTCCCGGCAGAAAGCATATGAGCTGGTGCAGCGCAACGCCATGAAATCCTGGAAAGGGAATAAAGACTTCCTCAGCTTGTTGAAAGCCGACCCAGAGGTTGCCGGAATTCTGCCCCAGCCGGAACTCGAGCCGTTGTTTGATTACCAGTACTACCTGAGACATGTCGACGAAATCTTTGAGCGATTGGGATTGACCAAAGCGCAGTGGAAAGACACCCTATCATAATCAGCAAGCTTTGCTTAGAGAGCCCTTTACGTATGTCTGTCGAGGTTGATGCACAATGAAGGGAAAACAGTCGACTGACGAGATACGCCGAGTGGCAACGGAGCTGGCCAGCGCGATAGAAAACAGAAGGCTGGATGCGGTCCTATCATGCTTTGCCGACGACTGTGAAATCGAGTTGCTGCGCCACAGCCTCTACGGCAAAGCCGGCGTGGAAAAGTGGTTTGACTGGCTGTTCAAAAACGTGCGTCAGATTAAATTCCAACCAGTGATAACCATGGCGAAAGGAAACATACTGTTCGAGGAATTTATCATCCGGGCACGGCTTCTCAGCGGACCGGAGATAAAGTCCAAACAGTCCGAAGTCCTTGTTTTCGAGGGCGACAAAATAAAATCCCTGCGCTTCTATTTCGACCGACTCGATTTTGCTGACACCCTGGTTAAAGACCCGGTAAGCAAAGCGGTATTAAACCGGATTATCAAGAAATCCATGGAAGGCCTAACGGACTGAATAAGGAGGATAAAGGAATATAAGACATGGGAAATGATTTATTGGTGATAAGAGAGACAGACCTTCCTCTGCCCCTATTCATCAAAGGTAAAGTGCGCGATACCTATGACCTGGGAAACCACCTTCTCATCATCGCTACCGACCGTATCTCTGCCTTTGACTTCGTACTGCCCAATGCCATACCGAGCAAAGGTTTTGTCTTGAACCAGCTGTCTGTTTTCTGGTTCCGACAGACATCTGAGATAGTGCCCAACCATCTGGTGGAGGCGGTGGAAGATGTCCACTGTCTCGATACCTTTATCGCTGCCGAAAAGCGCTTCCACTACCCCACCTATCTGGCCGGACGCTCCATGGTGGTAAAAAAAGTAAAGCGCATCCCGGTGGAATGCGTCGTGCGTGGCTACCTCGCCGGCTCCAGCTGGACGGAATACCAGGAACAGGGCAAAGTGGCCGGTTTTACGCTGCCAAAGGGGCTCAAAGAGAGCCAGAAGCTGCACGAACCGTTGTTCACCCCAACGACCAAAGCGGAATCAGGGCATGACCTGCCCATCACCATAGAGGAAATCGAAAAAAAGGTTGGCAAAGAAAGAGCTGCAGAAATGACCGAGAAAAGCCTGGCCATTTATAACTACGCACAGGAATACGCCGCCAAACGGGGCTTAATCATCGCCGATACGAAAATGGAATTCGGTCTTGATGATGACCGGCTCATCCTGATCGATGAACTCTTAACACCGGACTCGTCACGGATATGGGAGTCCAGCCTGTATCAGGTCGGCCAGGCGCAGCCCAGCCACGATAAACAGCCGCTGCGCGACTGGCTGGTGGCATCCGGCTGGAACAAGGAACCGCCCGCCCCACCGCTGCCCCCCGATATTGTTGAGGCAACGTCCCACCGTTATGTCCAGGCATACGAGAGGATTACCGGCCGGACGCTGAAATAACTACTTACCCGGTACTGAATAAAGTACGAAATCTCAGCCAAAGACAAAAATAGAGCTGGGAAGGAGATACTATGCCATTTCGTTTGGGACCCTGGGAAATCGCCCTCATCCTGGCAATCATCCTCATTATTTTCGGTGTGGGCAAGTTGCCCCAAATCGGCGGAGCCATAGGGAAAGGTATGCGTAACTTCAGAAAAGGGCAGCGCGGTGAAGATTTTGAAGAGGAGGAGGAACCTTCCAAGCCGCGGAAAACCGCCCGTAAATCACGGGGGGAATGATTCGATTCACGTTGTATGGTTGGCATTTCCACAGTTTCTCAACCAAATGCAAATAAAACCCAGCAAATGCAGTATTGACAAATAAATAAGACATAACCTATACTAGTCTACCGAGACGGCCTGCAAACAACTGAATAAGGAGGTATTATGGAGCTAAGCAGGAGAGATTTTCTCAAAACGTCTGGTACCGCTATAGGCGGTATTTTTATTTTTGGAGCACTTAACCCCGATTTTGCTCAAGCGGTAACCCACAA
>CAYFVI010000231.1:0-5525 GCA_964346525.1 uncultured Dehalococcoidaceae bacterium | reverse complement strand
GGAACCCCTGCTCGGTCAGCAACCTTGAGGTTTCATCAATATCGTCGCACAGGAACTTGAGGTGTTGAATGCTCTCTCCGTGCTCCTTAATCCAGTCCCGATAGAAGGAATCGCCTTCGGTAGGCTGCACCAGCTCCAGTTCTAAATCGCCGATATAGGCGTGGGCTACCCTCTCCCTAGCCCAGGACGGTCTTCCTTTATAGTAGCGGTCGAAGAGAACGTGGGACCCCCATTCCCTTATCTCCCACGGCCCGATGCCCAGGATATTCCAGTAATTCTCTGCGGTCTGCACCACGTCATTCACGCAAATCCCCACCTGCTTTATGGCGCTGACCTTGACTCTGGCCGGGCTAACCGCATCAGGGTCTTCGGGAAACATGGTGGCCCCGGCTGGTTTGCCTCCCGTTCTGTTGCTCGTCTCCCAGATGGCTTTCAGCGGTTTCATCAGGTCGAAATAGGCAAACTGGTTTTTCAGCTCCGGGCCAAAGTGCCCGCCCTTGATGCGGGGGAAGCCCAGCTTCTCCATTTCTCTGACCACTCGGTCGATATCCAGGTCTTCCACCAGGAATTTCATATGGTGGAGGCCTTCGCCCTTTTCGTCTACCCAGTCCTGATATACGGAGGCCCCCTCTATAGTTTCAAATAGTTCCAACTCTATTGGCCCTACCTGGGTCACGGCGCCGGTATACCTCCCCCAGGCAGGCTTGCCATAATATTTCAGGTCGGGTATGCGGAGAGAGCCAAATTCAAATACGGCCCATGGCCCGATGCCCAGGATATACCAGTAGGCTTCCATTGTTTTCCTTATATCATTGCAAACGATGCATACCTGTTGAATCTGGGTGACCTTGACTTTGGCCGGACTCTGCGCTGCCATGGATACAACCTCCTGAAAGATATTTCTGCAATGGAATTCTATGTCGCATTATGGTTGACTGTCAATAATTGATGTCGTTCAATGACACTGTTAGTAGCGTGAAAAGGATGGGGATAACAGACTTGACAAGGCTCAACATACTCACGTTAACTAGAATAAGGATTGGAGGTGTTTGACCATGTTGAGCGAACTGCTGGCCAAAGAAAAAATACAAGTTATCGACCTAACCCTGCCGCTGAAAAACGGACTCAAGTATCGTACGGCTCCTGAGATTGTCTATGAGAACCACCGGCAGGGAGCGGAGGCCTTTCGCAAGCGCTGGGGCATACCAGAAGCAGACCTTGAGGAATATGCTGCCAGCGAGACCATCACATTGTCCACGCATTCCGGAAGCCACATGGATGCCCCCTGGCATTATGGACCCACGTCGGAAGGGAGGCCGGCCAGAACCATTGACCGGATACCTCTTGAGTGGTGCTGCGGGGATGGGGTGCTGCTGGACTTCACTCATCGCCGGAAAGGGGAAGTAATCAGCCGAGAAGATGTAATTGAAGCCCTCCAGAAAATAGATTATACGCTGAAACCGCGGGATATCGTTCTCATCCGTACGGACTGCTGTCGGCATTTTGAGGAAGAGGGGTACCAGTATATGCATCCCGGAATGAGTCGGGAAGCAACCCTCTGGCTAATCGACTGGGGAATCAAGGTGATGGGCACGGATGCCTGGGGATGGGACGCTTCTCTCGACGTTCTGGTGGCGGAGTTCAAACAGGGCATCAGGGGCAGGCTGTGGGCGGCTCATTATGCCGGGAATGAGAGGGAGTACTGTCACATGGAAAAACTGTGCAATCTGGATAAGATACCCAGACCTTATGGCTTTCTGGTCTTTGCTTTCCCGATGAAAATCGAGAGGGCCAGCGGTGGCTGGGTGCGGGCGGTGGCCATCGTGGAAAAGTAGTCTCCTGGAGATAGGAAGGGCTAAAATCAGGGCTTGGCCTATTTTATCATCTGGCCCGGCAGCCAGAGAACAAGCTCGGGGAAAAAAGCACAGAGCAGAAGCCCTATCATAATCAGGATAACAAAGGGAATCACCCCTTTGATTACCTCTGCCATGGTCAGTCCTACTTCTTTTGAAGCGGCTCCCCGGACGATGAAGATGGCCATGGCAAAGGGCGGCGTCATAAAAGACATCTGCAGGTTGACGCAGACCATGATGGCAAACCAGATGGGGTCAAACTCCAGCGCATAGCCGATAGGCGTAATTATGGGCACCATGATGAAAACGATGCCGATCCAGTCGATGAACATGCCCAGAATGAAACAGATAAACATGATGACGGCAAAGGCACCCCATCTGCCACCGGGGGTGCCCAGTATTACTTCGGTCACTACCTTATCGCCGCCAGCACCGATGAAGACCCCGACAAAAGCAAATGCCATGGATACTATGAGGATGATAAAGCCGGTGAGCCTCAGCGTCTCCAGTGAAACTTCAAACAGAACGCGCCAGCTGAAACGGCGGTAAGCGATAACCAGTATTACCGAGGCCAGGCCTCCAATGGATGCGGCTTCGGTGGGAGGGGCAACGCCGAAGAAAATGGTACCCAGCACGGACAGGACAAGGAATGCGGCCGGCAGCAGGGAGGTGGCCAGCATCCACGATTTTTTCAGAAAGGAAACCCTCCTCTGTTCCAGAGGTACCGGCGGGGCTATGTCTGGCTGGAGCAGGCTGCGGATGGCGATATAGCTGATATAAAGGCCGGACAGGATAAAGCCCGGGATAAAGGCGCCGAAGAAGAGCCGGCCCACCGAAAGGGAAGCCATTGGCCCATAGAGAACAAGCATGATGCTGGGCGGAATGAGGATACCCAGCGTTCCCCCGGCACATATTGAGCCGCTGGCCAGGCTCCGGTCATAGCCGCGTCTAACCATCGAAGGCAGGGCGACCACGGCCAGCATGGTGATTGAAGCGGCGATGATGCCCACGCAGGCCGCCATAATGGTGCCAATTAACACGGTGACGATGGCCAGACCGCCCCGAAGGCCACCCAGCCACACGTAGAGCGCATCATAAAGTCTTTCCGCGATGCCGGAGCGCTCCAGCATGAGTCCCATGAAGATGAAGAGGGGAGCGGCCAGGAGAGGGTAGTTCATCAGGACGCCGCTCACTGCGCGGGGGTAGAGCACTTCGCCGACGTTGAAGCCGAAGCGCATAAAGCCAAATAACAAGCCCAGAAAGCCGATGACAATAGCCAGTGGATAGCCGGTCAGGACACCGATAAAGACTCCACCCAGCATGAGCCCGGCAATCAGTTCTGGACTTATATCAATCAAAGGTTTTTCCTTTCACAAAGTGGTAAACGTCGCGGACGAACTGGGCAGTACCCTGGAGGAAGAAAAGAATGAACCCGATGGTCACCCAGGTCCGGAAGGGACCCATAATAGGGTACCAGTATGTTTCCACTGATTTCTCGGCTACTTTCCAGCTGGTTATGGTCCAGGCAATGGAGCTGCTGACGAACATGGCCATTAAAGGAAGAAAAAGCAACAGGTAGCCGAAGGTGTCGATGCCGGCTCTGGTCCGGGGTGACAGGTGCGTGTAAAGAACGTCAATTCTAACGTGGGAATGGTGGCGCATGGCATAGGCCCAGCCCATAGCGAAGAGACCCCCGCCGACCATCATGCTCGTTTCGTAATTCCACATGGTCGGCGCATTGAAGACATAGCGCATGATCACTTCAAGGGAGATGAGTCCCACCAGAAGGGCGGCCAGCCAGCAGGCAGTCCTTCCGACGCGGTCGCTGATGGTGTCAATAGCGTGTATTATTTTTTTCATGTTAAATAATTTTTGAGAGGAGCTCCCCTCCTCCCGCCAGAATTATAGGGGGAGGAGGGAAGCAAAGTCAATACTAGAACAGGCCGGGATAGGTGTCCTCCATGCCCTTCTTGAAGGTGCGTGCTGACTCGAGCACTTTGGCGTAGAAGGCATCTTCGGCAGCTTTCTCATCATAGAATGTCTTTGCCTCAGCCAAAAGTGCATCGATGATGGACTGGGCCGGAGGACCGATTTGGGTGCCGTAGTCCTGATAGAAGGCGACAGCCTCCTGGTCCCTCCTGGTTATATCGGACAGGTAAGCGATGGTCTCCTCCCAAGCTACTGCCTGGAATATTTTCTGGTATTCCGGAGGCAGCGCTGCCCAGGCATCCTTGTTCACCGAGTAGGTGAGGTACTCGCAGGGCTGACGGGCGGCGGAGAGGTACATGTAGTCGATAATCTCGTAGGTGGCAATGGTATAGTCCACTGCCGGTGAGCTGAACTGGAAGACATCAACAACGCCGCGCTGCACTGCCTCGTAAAGCTCGCCGCCCGGTACGGACATAACCGAGACGCCCATTCTGGAGAAGATTTCGCCATCGTCTCCGGCGGTCCTCATCTTTATCCCCTTGAGGTCATCCGGCGATTCCAGGGGCACGGTTGAGCTGAGGAAAATTTCCGGAGTGCCGGTCCAGCCGGGGATAACCTTCACGTTCATGTCGGCGCCATCGAGCATCTCCTGGAGCATCTCGGTGCCTTCATCATGCATCCAGAAGAGCATCGCCATCGGTGAAAGGCCGCCAACATAGAAGTTGAACAGGCCGGCGGCGGGGAATCTCTCCCGCCACCAGGAGGTGGCATCATAGCTGTAGTCCAGGGTGCCGGTATCCACGGCATAGACCTCATCTGACGCCGGGACGATAGCGCCGCCTGGATGTGGCTCGAGTACCCACATACCTCCGGTGGCATCGGTCACCTTCTGGGAGAACCGGGCGAATCCTTCGTACATTGCCTGGCCGGCAGGGTTGATATGCTGTCCGGTCCATTTAATTACTTCGGTTGGCTGGGCCGGTGCCGGGGCCGGTGATGGAGCTGGTGTGGGGGCTGGTGCTGGGGTTGGAGCTGGTGCAGGAGCTGGCGCTGGTGCCGGCGCAGGCGCTGGTGCCGGTGCTGGCGCAGGTGCCGGCGCGGGAGCCGCACAGGCAGCAACCAAACTCATGACGACTACCACTGCCAATGTGATAAATAGGCTTTTCTTTTTCAACTATCTACCTCCTCATGATTTAATTGAACCAGGTGAAGATATTCTCTTTGAAAGCTATCACCCCCCTTTCTCAGATTATGAAGAATCCTTTGCCAGTCAAGCATCTTGGATGCCCGCTGCCACTTTAAAAAGATGAAACACTCTGACTTCTTTCCCACCACGTGCGTATCTGGCCAATGTCATGAATGGAGTTCTGGCTATCCCGATAGCCAAGCCGGTAGCTAATCAGTCTGGCACCCATCTTATTCAGCGTTCCCAGTTGATGCTTGCGTTCCTCGGTGAAAGTGTGCGATGGCACGCCAATGGACATGGCAGCAACGACCTTGCCGGTGGCATCGCGGATAACGCAACCGACGCCGCTTAACCCTTCCGTATTTCCCTCCATATCAACCGAAAAGCCATTTCTTCGTACCTGTTTCAACTCCTCCTTCAGCTCTGTCTTGGTGGCAATGGTCTTGTTGGTTAGCGGTTTCAGTATCTCGTTGGGATACAAGCTATCCAACTCCATTTCTGAAAGTTCGCTCAGAAAAGCCTTGCCCATGCCGGAAGCATAGGCCGGCAATATGGAG
>CAYFVI010000230.1:0-8796 GCA_964346525.1 uncultured Dehalococcoidaceae bacterium | reverse complement strand
GCAAAGCAGGTAATACGCCATATTTAAACGGGGTTGCACATGGGCAATCGTGATCAGACTAAATCGGCGAGGGATGAGACTGCTGCTGTGCTCAGCAGCTTGCTGGGCAGCCTGGAACTGGAAGTCATGGAGTTCATGTGGCAAGCAGGCGAGGCTACGGTTCGGCAGGTGGGTGAGACCATCAGTCACAAGCGGTCTATCGCCTACACCACGGTAATGACGGTCATGGGACATCTGGTGGACAAGGGATTGCTCAGCCGCACCCTCGAAGGTAAAAAATACCGCTACCAGGTAGCTCAGAGCAAGGATGAGTTCCTGTATCAGGCTTCCCAGCGCATGATTCGCACACTGATAAACGATTTCGGAGATTTAGCCATCGCCGGATTTCTGGGCGAAATCAGTCAGCTTGAACCTGGCAGGTTGGAGCAGCTTAGACGCTTGGCTCGGGGAACCAGAGGAGAGGCCGGTGCACCAGAGTAGAACATTCGGCCTGCTAATTGGCACCGGCATTGTGCTGGTGCTGCTGTCAGTGGTGGCGGTTTTCCGAACAGTTCTGGCTGGCTGTCCGGACGGGTGGGCTGCAGGAGGGCTCGCCTGTCTCTTACTTCCCACCAACATGGATATAGGCACTCACCTGCTCAGCTACGCTTTTATCGGGACAATCGCCTTGGGTGCATCCGCCGGATTGCTGCTGTGGCGGAGACAGTCGGCAAGGACTCACTCATTGACAGCGAATCTGACGCTGCTGAGAGGGCCGGAGGAAGAGCTGAGCCCGCTGGTCAGTCGTCTTGGACTAGAGGGAAAAATCTGTCTGGTGAAATCCGAGACTCCAATCTGCTTCTGCGCCGGCTTTATCTCGCCCCGTATCTACGTTTCCCGCGGGATGATAACGAAGCTGACGTTGGAAGAATTAGAGGCCTTACTCCTTCACGAGAAGCATCACCTGTCAAACCGCGTTCCCCTCAAGATACTGGCAGGCAGGTGCATCGCCTCAATCCTGTTTTTCGTCCCCCTTCTTCAGGATTTGCTCCAGCGTTACCTCATTGAGGCGGAAATAGCTGCTGACCAGAGTGCTATCCAACGACAGGGCCATCGCCGGGGTATAGCGGGTGCCCTGGAGAAACTGGTGCAGCAGTACTCCGCCAGCCCGCTGCCAGGCTCTGCGGTTGGGGCGGTAGACGCTCTTCCGTACCGCATCGACCACCTGACAGGACGCGCCACGGGTTATGCATTCTCTATGCGTATCTCTCGAGTTGTCACCAGTCTGATAGTTGCGGCCCTTATCCTCGCCGCCATTCTTGTTCCTCTGCCAGGTTCCCACCCCATAAATGGCAACGTGGCTCATTTGGCATTCATCTACCTGGGGCAAGGAATCGGTCTCTAGGTTCCACCTGCTCTCAAGTCCCACTCTCTCATCACTGTTCTCTTGAATCCTCTTGACAATGGAACTGCTATCTACTATGCTAATATAGTATATACTATGTACATATAGTAGTTAGTTTTTTGGCTGGTGCGAGCGGGTATTTAGGGAAACGACCCGGAGCGCACAAGTATTGCCGGGAAAGGGGGTGGTGGAAAAGCTCAAGATAGCTAGATATGACCTATTCGGATGAGGCTTTAATAGCGGTTCTAATACAGTGAAAAAGGAGACGATGGTGAAAAAAATACTCTTCTTACTGGTTCTGGCAGGAGTACTATTAGCCACAGGCACGGCTATAGTATTTGCTGCCTCTGGGGATGTTACCAACCCGAATACCCTTAGGGAATTGGCCGAGGCCCGCAAGGCAACCAAGCAATACATTAATGCGGAGTTGCCGATTGCCGATGGCGCAGCTGGCCCCTATGTCCAAGCGTCACCCTATATACCAGGCATGGGCTACCATTACGTTAATCTTGCTTTGATGGATGATGTCTTCGATCCTGCACGGCCTGAAATACTGCTCTATGCAAATACCGGCGACGGGCGCCGGCTCGTGGGTGTGGAGTACGCTGTGATGGGCGATATACCAGAAGGCTTTAGCGGAGATGATGACGTGTGGGAGTTCCACGATGCCGCCTGTCATTATGCAGATGACTCAGAGATAATCGGAGTATATGACCCTGCTGACTGCCCAGCGACCCATCCTGACACAGGAGCGCCATTCGTCACGTGGCATCCTCCTCTAGGATGGGTGCTTCATGCTTGGATATGGGAAGGCAACCCCGACGGTATTTTTGAGGCTTTCAATCCTAACCTTCCGTAGTCATTAAGTTTTGAGTCTAAAAAATCTGGCAGAGAAGAAATTGAAATCAGAGGCGAGGGCAGCCTGAAGATTTGCTTACCAGCTGCCCTCGCCATATGATGGGCAGAAAATCTGAGGTCTCAAGGCTTAAAACCCGATGGGGCATTGGCTAGGAGCCAAGCGAGGTCTGACTGCGCTTACTATCAGAAGGATTGTTTACGAAGATGACGGACCTACTGGCGACTCTTTTCCGATTCCGGCAGTTCATGCTTGAATTTGGGCCTTTCTTTCTGGCCGCCTGGTTTGGACTGGCGGTAACCACCGGGTTAATGACAGTAGTGTACCAGAAGCGGTTTAACTTGCAAGAGCTCGACAATTGGCCTCTCAGAAAAAGACCTTTATTCTGGCTAGGGCGATTTCTCTTATCTATGCTCTACCGTCCCGGCAGGAAAACACCGGCAGCACCCGCCGCCGGCGCGCTTTTCCTTTTTAGCGTGGCAGCTTCCATTCCAAACTTGGTAGCGACCTCTCTTATTGATATGAACGCCGTCCTGCTGCGGGTAGTCCTGGCAGCTCTTCTGGCACCCTCTATGAAATGGCTCACTACCTCAATACTGTTACCAAACCCTGGACAGCAACAGACAGAAACGGGGCAAGTAGCACAATCCTCAGCGGGAGACAAGACCGTTTTGGAGCCGGAGCCACAAACTAGCTCTATGGTCCGAGTCATTTGGAAAAGCTTTACCGGACAGGTAAATAATGCCCTGCTGCCTCTGCTTATTGGTTTTGTTCTGGCTTCAGCTGTCACTGTCTACGTTCCAGCGTATATAATCCGTCCGTGGTTGGGCAATGGTACCTGGTGGGCGCCCTACATGGTGGCGCTCCTCGTCATTCCCTTCCAACTAAGCAGGGGCGCTGAAGTGTCCTTGGCGTCTGCTCTTCTGGTGAAAGGGATGGGTGTGGGAACGGCGCTGAGCGTTATGCTGATCGCTCCGATAAGCGTTTCTTCGGTGGTTCGTCACTTTTGCCGGCCGGCGAAGATCAAGTCAGTGGTTATTTATCTGATCGCTGCCTGGTTTATTGCCGGCTCTCTGGGGGTAGCAGTTAATGGAATCCAACGACTGTTTTGAAAGCTTAAAAAATGATCGAGAATTTTGTCGTCAATCTGGGTAACATACTACCGTTTGGATACGCTTTTGGCGCTGGCATGGCAACCGCGGTCAGTCCCTGTGGCATCGCCATGCTGCCTGCCTACGTCTCCCTCCATCTAGGGGAGAGAGATGAGGGCTTCTGGGCCAAATCCTCGCTCCGGCGAGGTCTCCGGGCACTGGCCCTGGGTATAGTGGTGACATTCGGCTTCGTGGCCTTTTTCGGCGTTATGGGAGCAGCGCTGTCGGCAGGTGGACAGTTCCTTCTCCCCTTTATACCATGGGCAGCCGTCTTTATCGGGGTGGTTCTCGTAGCGCTGGGCATTTACCTCACGCTCGGAGGCCACATCTACACCAGTTTGCCAGCACGGCTGGCGGCACACCTGGGTAAGAACGGTGCTCTGGGTTTTAAGGGATTCCTTGTCTTTGGCGTCACCTACGGAATAGCGGCACTGAGCTGTACCTTACCCGTATTTCTGGCGGTGGTGGGGAGTGCTCTGGGTATGAAGGGTTTCACATCCGGGCTGCTTCAGTTCGTCAGCTTCGCCCTTGGGATGGGGTTTATCATTACGCTTGTTGCCATAGGCTCAGCGTTGTTCAAGGAAAGCGTCAACCGCTGGCTGCGACGCCTTGTGCCCGTGGTGGCCAGGCTCAGCGGCCTGCTGCTGGTCTTTGCCGGCGGCTATATTCTCTATTTCTGGTTTGTGACAGGAGATATCCTGAAATGGACATTTTAAGAGGAGGAGAGAGATGAATAACTCACCGGGACACAGCAAGTCGAGGTCTTACCATATTTTATTAGGGGCAGTGGCACTGGTATTATTCACACTGTTGGTAATTCAGGGTTGTGCCAGCAATAATCCGGATCCAGGTGCAGGCACGGGTGCCCAGGCAGCCGAACTGGAGCCCGCTCCAGAAGTGGGACATCCGGCGCCTGATTTCACGCTGAAAGACCTGGATGGCAACACAGTTAGTCTGAGCGACCTCCGGGGTGAGGTGGTTTTCATCAACTTCTGGGCTACTTGGTGTCCCCCGTGCCGGGCCGAGATGCCCGAAATCGAGGCCGTGCACCAAGAATACAAGGACAAGGGAGTGGTGGTGCTCGGCGTGGACATTCAAGAGCCGGGAAGCACGGTGCGTCAGTACATTCAGCGAGGCGGTTTTAGCTGGACGATAGTCCTAGACAGCACCGGAGAGGTAGCCAGGGACTACCAGATTGCCGCCATTCCTACAAGCTTCTTCTTGGACGAGGAAGGGTTAATCCGGATGATAAACGTTGGAGCCATGACCAAGAGGGCGATGGAGGCGAAGCTGGCTGAAGCGATGCCATGAACTGGTTGGCCATGCTGGTCTAAATCGTCAAGAAGTTCTAGAGATTGTCCCGCTTGCATCTTGGCTTGGTGTCACAAACACTCAAATTGTGATTTTGACTCTGCAATAAAAAGGAATCAAGTAATTCCTACGTCCATGTGGACATCCCGATGATTATTTGGTTTTAAGTATTTAGCTTAGAATCAAGAAAAAGGGGTAACCCTTTTTCTTTTACTTATTGACATTCGTTATATAGTAAACTAAAATCGATAACCACAATTGCATGAGATTAAGTCTCAGACCATCTTCCACCTTCTTAACTATAGGAGGTGTGTAATAAGCAAGTCCTTTAAGTCTTTATTGTTCACAGCTATCCCCATCATAATATTGAGCCTAATAAGTTTGTTCTCGAAACAACCTGATTTAAATAAAGGCCTAGGAATAGCTTGGTTAATCGCGGGTGTTGCATGGATAATAGCAATATTAACAGGTCTCGTCTTTCGACTTAGAAAAAACAAAGAGACGGCTTCGGGGATACTGGCTGGGGCTGCTATCGGATTTGCTTCGCTAGCTCTTACAGTTATTCTTTTTATAGTACTTCATGAACCGAGGTAATATAAAGAACAGAATAAGGAGAAAATAGCTATGACAGAACAGATATTCCCTTATGCAAATATAATAGTCGGCATACTTATTTTTATCGTCGGATTCATGCTTCATTGGGTTGGTCAATTAATCTCTGTGATTAACTGGGACTTTGCTGCAAGGATTGGCATCGTAGATAAAAACATACTACCTGAATTCAAGGTATATGAGAGAGGCACTGCTGCGGCTGACTCAATTATTGGATGGATATATGGTGTCGCCGCAATAGGTCTAATTCTGAATATTGAATGGGCGTATATGCTCGCTTGGTTTCCAGGCGCAATATTCATTTATCATGGTTTGAGTTTCTGGTTTTGGGCTGGAGAACAGAACAAAGCAGGTCATCCCACAAATAGTAAAGGAATGAGAATCGGATGGTCCCTCGCAAACCTTGTAATCGGTATACTAGCCATTCTGATGGCATGGATTGCTTCGTAAAAGGGTTGTCGAAGCATATAAATATATTGAAACAGGACAAAAAACGGGAAGGAGTAGTTGAAATGACAAACAACGATTCAAACCAAAAGACCACCGTTATGAAAGACAGGAAAGTAATACTTTCTACATTATGGATATTTGTGACAGTTAATTACATTTTTTGCGATGTTCTCTCAACAATTGAGTCCGGGTTTTTTAATGATCTAATGACCGGAGCAGAAGTATTCAATCAAGAATTCTTATTGGGAGCCGCAATATTAATGGAAATTCCATTCGCTATGATTATCTTGTCCCGGCTATTGAAATATAAAGTAAATCGTTGGGCAAACATCATCACAGGTATAATAATGATTGTTGTTCAATTTCTTTCATTTTTTATTGGAGGGCCACCAACTCTTCATTATATATTTTTTTCAATTATAGAAATCGCTGGTCTTCTGTTTATTATCTGGTATGCAATGAGGTGGCAAAACCAAGCAGCCTGATTTCATTGGGCTAAACCCATATTCATATTATGGATATATAGCGAAGTTAAACGGTATCCCTCTTCCAGAGGGAACTATCCGCAATTTACGTAGCGCTGCCGAAAAATTCGGTATAGGTTTACCCGTCGGGCTTTAAGTCTGAGGGGTAGACACAATAAATAAAAGAACAAATGTTGTTATCGAAGGAATATTAAAGTAAGGAAGGAGAATATAAGTAATGTGGAAAGTTGTTGATCTCACGTTGACCATACGGGACCACTGGCGCTGGCCAGTTAAGTTAACAGCGGTGCCGGCCAGCGACAGGCATCACTTCTTGCGCTGGTATATGTACTTTATGGTGCATTGCTTCACGCAGGTAGATGCTCCTGTCCATTACCTGCCTGATGGACTTTCCATCGAAAAAGTGCCTCTGGACAGGTTTATGGGTGAAGCGGCCATCGTCAACCTCTCTCACCTTGGCGAGAACACTCCTGTGACCGCGGCGGAGCTGGAAAAACACGGCCAGCACATCCAGGAGGGTGATATCGCCCTGATACGTACCGACTGGCCGCTCAAATGCGACTACATGACCAAGGACTTCTGGGGCAAGGCACCGTGGATGGAACGGGATGCCTGCCAATGGCTGGTGGGGCGCAAGATCAAGGCCTGGGGAGGCGATTTCCCCTGCGATTACGTCTTGCGAAACGATGTGATCGACCCGCAGCGA
This sequence comes from uncultured Dehalococcoidaceae bacterium, assembly GCA_964346525.1. Classification (GTDB taxonomy): domain Bacteria; phylum Chloroflexota; class Dehalococcoidia; order Dehalococcoidales; family RBG-16-60-22; genus E44-bin89. Next base: position 1,841 of record CAYFVI010000230.1, on the reverse strand, counting down.
ACAATCAATGCCAAGCTGGAGGAAAATACCACCCACGATGTCTTCTTCAAGGCAGGTGTTATCCAATTCGAATATATCGTTAATCAGCACCTTCTGACCAAAAATCGGGTCAATTTCCTGGCTCTTCCTCTCAAGATTGAAGGTGCCGATGGTTCACCGATAAGGGCGATTGCCTTCGAGGAACCGCTGGGCTCTGAGCTGTAGGTCTAATCTTCAGTATACTTATTGTGAGGGAATTCATGGGAAAGTCCAAAGTTGTCGTCATAGGGAATCCCAAAATGGACACGAGCATCGGAGAGAAAATTCTCGCCGATGTTGACGCGGAACTTGTTTTGACCTCCAGCACCGACGAGGATAGCGCTATTCCATATATAAGAGATGCTGATGTCATCGTCTCCGAAGGTGCTCATCTGATTACTGCTAAAATGCTGGAAGCGGCAAAGAAATGCAGGCTCGTAATCAGGGGCGGCGTAGGCGTCGACATTATTGATATTGAGGCCGCCAGCACACGTGGAATCTACGTTTCCAATGTTCCGGCTTTGTATTACTGCCTGGACGAGATATCCGACCATGTGATGGCCATGACTCTGGCCTTGCAACGGAAAATACCTTTCCTAGATAAAAAAGTAAGAGGGGGAGCGTGGCGGGAGGTATTACCTGATGCTGGCCCAATTTTTACGTCAAGGGGACAGGTGTTTGGCCTGGTTGCTTTTGGTAATTTGGCCCGGGCTGTGGCCAGAAAGGCGCAGGCTTTTGGATTCAGAACAATCGCTTACGACCCGTATGTTTCCGAGCAGGAGGCCTGGAGTCTGGGAGTGGAGCTGGTTGATTTCGACACTTTGCTGGAGACCTCCGATGTCATCTTTATTCACACTCCGCTTATAGAGTCGACACGCCATATGTTTGATGAAAAGGCATTCGGGAAGATGAAGAAGAACGCTTATTTGATTAATACCTCCCGGGGCGCCGTTGTAGACCAGAAAGCACTGTACAGTGCCCTGCAAACAGGCCAGATTGCCGGTGCAGGCCTCGATGTTTTAGAAGAGGAGCCGCCAAAAGCTGGCGAGCCTATTTTCACCCTAGACAACGTGCTTCTTACGCCACATGCCGCCAGCGCCTCCGAGGAGATGATGCCCAGAACCTACCGCCAGCTTTTTACCGAGATAGTTACCGTTCTTAAAGGCAACCCGCCCAGGAATTGGGTCAACCGGGAAGACATGCTCCAGAAACAGTCACTCTGACCACTTGCGAATTGCGGAGCATAGAAAAGGGGGGACTATGATGAAGGTTCTGACAAAGGATATCAGCAATGACTATTATGATGCTTCAATTCCTCCCGCACTGACAGTGGCCCAGGGTGAGCTATTCCGACTAGAAACTCCCAGCATACTGACACACCCGGAAGCTTTCCCAGAAACGACTGTGCCGGTCACCGGCCCCGTCCGGGTAGAAGGCGCCAACCCCGGCTCAGTCCTTAAGGTTGAAATTGTGGAGCTGAAACTGACGGCGGGTGAGGGGGCAATCGCGGTAATACCGAGCAAAGGGGCATTTGGAGATAGAGTGCCCAAACCCATGTATAAAGTCGTGAAATATGATGCCAAATATGCCTATTTCAATGACACTATAAAAGTGCCTCTTCGCCCCATGGTGGGCAAAGTCAGTGTTGCGCCCATCGGCAAGCCCATCAATTGCCACGCAACCGGAGAGTACGGCGGAAACATGGACATCACTGATATAACCGAGGGGGCCAGTGTTTACCTTCCCGTCTTCGTCGAGGGGGCATTGCTCGCCTGCGGGGATATTCATGCTGCCATGGGTGACGGCGAAAGCTGCTTCTCCGC
>CAYFVI010000229.1:0-3654 GCA_964346525.1 uncultured Dehalococcoidaceae bacterium | reverse complement strand
CCACATATCAAACCTCAAATCATAGAGTCCACCCAGATAAGCAACATGCCGACCAGAGAGATGGCGGTCATGGCGAGAACATATACCGCACTGGCCTGCGAGATTTTAAATCGCGCCATACCGGCACGTATCAGCGTGATGCTGAAGAACATGATAACGAAGACCTTGACCAGGAAGAACAGCCCATCGATGATGCCTGCGGGCAGCGCCATCCCCACCCCGATATAGGGCGACAGGTTGTAGGGGATGAACAGCGCCACCACCACCGCTACCATGGCAAAAGCCTTGATAACGTCCGCCAGGTAGAACATGAGGAGGTTTCTTCCCGAATATTCCACCAGCATCCCGCCGGCTATCTCCGTCTCCGCCTCGGCGATGTCAAAGGGGACTTTGGCCGCCTCGCCCACGGTAACTATGCTCAGTGCCATCAACATTAACGCTGCCCCGGCAATGCCCACCGGCCCCAGCAGGCTCCATATCGGGTACGCCGTTATGGTGGTCAGGAGGAAGGGATTGGCTGTGGTTACCTGTCCGATTTTCCAAGCAATGGTCAGAGCCACCGTTGCCAGCGGCAGCTCGTAGCTCATCATGATTATCATCTCCCGCTGGGCGCCCACGGTGGCATAGGGGGAACTGGAGGCAAACCCACCGGCGACAAAGGCCAGCGAGGGGACAATTAGCAGATACAGCACCAGTATCACGTCGCCGTACCGGCCCAGCAGTGGCGGCTGACCGAAAAGCGGGATATACAGTAGCAGCACACCGGTGGAGATGACGGCCAGCAAAGGTGCCGCCGTGAACAGCCACGGAATGGCCCCCCTGGGTATAATGCTCTCTTTCATGAGCAGCTTCTGCACATCGCGGAAGGGCTGCACTATAGGCGGGCCAACCCTTCCCTGCATGTGCGCCACCAGCTTGCGGTCGACGCCCCGGTACAGCATACCGAACAAAGCGCCTATGGCCACCACAATGGCGGAGCCAATGATGATGACCAGGGCATTGAGCCACAGACTATCGCCTAATAAATTCATCTCAACAACTCTTTCGTCTTTTGTACCGAGAGCCGGTGCATCTCTTCATAGTCCATTACGGACTTCTTTCCTGTGGCCTGATCGGTGATAATCATCCGATTGGTGCAGGACATACACGGGTCGATGGAGGCAAAGGCAATGGGCACATCGGCGATCTGCATGCCCTTGAGAATGGTGGGCACAGCCATCAGGTTGACATAGGTCGGTGCCCTGACCTTCCAGGTGGAGAGGGTGCTCACTCCCTCCTCCAGGCGTACATAGTGGATGTCCTCGCCGCGCGGCGCCTCAACGCGCCCCACGCCCTCGCCGGCGGCATCGGTCAGCATGCGCTGCAGCCTGGTTATCTTCGGCTCGGCGACTATGGGGCCTTCCGGCATGTTGGCGATGCATTCCTCGATGATTTCAATCGACTGTGCCACCTCCAGCAGACGGACGATGATGCGGTCATAGACATCGCCGACCACGGTGCCGGTAACGATATCAGGTGTAATCGCCTTGACGTTCATATCGGCATAGGCTGAATAAGGCTGGTCCTGCCTTATATCCTTCGGAACGCCGCTAGCCCTCACCGTCGGGCCCACCGTAATCAGCTTCAAAGCGTCCTCCGCCTTCAGTATGCCAACGTTCCTGGTCCTCATCTTTACCGTCTCGTCCTCGAGGAGAATCCGCCGCAACTGCTCGAAAATGCTCTTGTAGAAGTCCAGTCCCTGCCGCAGCCGCGGCAACTGTTCCGCGGTTATATCCCTTCTGACGCCCCCGAACTGGAATATCGCCTTGGTCACCCGGTTACCAAAGACATACTCGATGAGGTCCATAATCTCTTCGCGCACCCGCCAGGTGAGGTAGAAGACGGTATCGAAGCCGACCTCATGGGCGGCCACTCCGGCCCACAGGATGTGGGAGTGAATTCGCTCCATCTCGGCAGCGATGACCCTGATATATTCGGCACGGGGCGTGGGAGTTATGTCCGCCGCCTGCTCCACAGCCAGAGTTAAGCAATAAGGATGGCAGATATTGCAAATCCCGCATATCCTCTCGGCAAGGTATAGCGTCTGAATGGGATGGTTGCGGTTCATCCCCAGCCACTCCACGCTGCGGTGGACCTGCCCCAGGTGAATATCAACGTCGACGACCTGCTCACCGTCTATCTCAAGGTCGAGCTGTATCGGCTCCTTGAGCGCCGGGTGAATTGGCCCGACCGGTATGGTGTAGGTTGTCTTTTCCGCATTATTAATTGCCATTTTGGCTACTACCCTTCCTTACCTTTCCCCTTCGGCTTTCTTCCCGGCAGCACCCGGAGATATTCCTCCAGTTTCTTCTCATCCTTTCGCCACGGATATATACCTTCCGGGAGATCACCAGCGAGAAACAATCTCCTCCCGTCCGGTATATCGATAACCTCCACCCCCATCATCTCCTGCGTCTCGCGCTCGGTGAAGATGGCGCCGGGGATAAGGTCGGTCACGGTCGGTATTCTAAGATCTTTCTTGGGCAGAGTTACCCGAAGCCCCAGACTGAGCTCCTCCAGATGGCTGCCGTAATATATGGTGAAGTGGTATATCAACTCCACGTCATCTCCCAGGTCGCTCGATGAGATAATGGCAAGGTGAGGATATTTCTGAAGGCGGCAGATATGCGCCACCGCATCCCGGAATGCCTTTTTTCTGACATGTATCCAGATGCTGTGGAAACGGTTCTTCTTGACGGCAACCTCGCGCTCGTAGATTGTGCCATCGATAAAATCGTCGCCCAGCGCTTCCTTGAAGCTATCGACGATTTCCTGAGGAGCCAGCTTATCCAACTATGAAACCTCCTGCTTGGCCAGCGTTTCCAGCTTCGCCCAGGCCTTCACCACCGCTTCGATAATCGCCTCCGGCCTTGGAGGGCAGCCGGGAACGTAAACGTCCACCGGTATCACCTGGTCGATTGGCCCAACCAGACTGTAAGCCTCGTGGAAGACATCACCTTCAATGCCGCAGTTGCCCACCGCCATGACCACTTTGGGGTCGGGGGTCTGCTCATAAATGCGCCTTACTGTGTCCTCCATACTGCGTCCCACCGGCCCGGTTGCGAGCAGTACATCAGCGTGGCGCGGCGAGCCCACCAGCATGATGCCGAAACGCTCGGCATCGTAGCGCGGCGTCAGCACGGCCAGAATCTCAATATCACAGCCGTTACAGGAACCGGTATTGAGGTGGTATACCCAGAGTGCTCGGTTGAATGCCTTTAAATTCATTGTCCTTCCTGAAATATATTCTCCGTTCTAAATTGCCAGTACCAGCACCAGAACCGTGAGCGCCATTACGGCTACCAGCCACAGGATATAGTCATTGATAATCCCGGTATGCGGCCGCATCATGGCGTTGTAAAACCCTTTTAATGCCTCGAAGAAGCCCCAGTATATGTTATGCGCCGGAACATGGCGCTGTTCCGCCGGCGGAACCTGGATGCCGGAGATAAAGACATCGGTCTGCGCTGTCCCCTTCTTGTACCGCTTCTGACCGCGACTTCTCACATAGAGCGCAATGACGGCCAGGACCAGCAGCGCCACCAGCCATATAATCGGGCTCCAGACCGCGTACCCGTACGTTAAAACTGACAACTCCCTATCTCCTGACCTCTA
>CAYFVI010000228.1:0-3588 GCA_964346525.1 uncultured Dehalococcoidaceae bacterium | reverse complement strand
GCCAGCACCACCGTCTTGCCCTCGCCAGCGATCTTTTCTTTGAGAAAGCGGCGAACCGCCTGCGCGCTGACCGGATCCAGACTCCTGGTGGGTTCGTCCACAAAGAGAACCCGCGGCTCGCTGAGCAGACCCCGGGCAATGGCCAATTTCTGCCGCATACCCGTGGAGTAGTTCTGAAACCTTATGTCAGCTTCCCCGGTCAGCTCAACCAGGTTTAGAAGCTCGTCGATGCGTTTCCTGGCCTGTTTCCGGGGAACGCGATACAAAGAAGCATAGAACTGAAGGTTCTCACGACCGGTGAGACGCCAGTAAAAGCTCCGTTCTTCAGCGCTGACCAGCCCCACCAGCTTCTTTACCGCCTGCTCTTCTTTGAGAACGTCATATCCGAATACCTGGGCCGTTCCCGAGGTGGGAAGTACCAAGCAGCATAGCAGTTTGATCAGAGTAGTTTTACCAGCACCGTTGGGGCCAAGCAGTCCAAAGACCCGTTCCTCCTCGATATCTAGGCTAATACTATCCACCGCGGTGACCCATTGCCTGTCCCGGAAAGGCAGTAAGTCACGGTAACCAGAGGCACAGGGAAATCTCTTGGTCAGGTCCGTCGTCTTTATGGCTATCATCTTCTTCTCTTATAAGCGCCGAAGCAGTGATTTCCGGCACAGCTTCCATGCTGGCCTTAGAGATTGGTGAAGGATAAAACTCAGGCTTTTAGGCCGTATTCCACCGAGCATGTCCAGAAGTCTTAACCGCCAGCCCATTAGCTTATTGCTAATGGCATACCCCGGTGCATCGAGAGATATTTCATTGTCTTTCTTCTTAACGACTGAAACCTTGCCGATAAGATTTTTTGCCGGTATCCTCCCGGAGACGGCACCAGCATCACCCCGGTGGCGAAAGATGAGCTGCTTTCTTAACCAGCCTTTGCCGATAACGCGGTGTATCACTACCGTCGGACCATCATGGAAAGCCACTACATCACCGATGCTGACCCTAGATGGCTCCGCTCGCCTGACCTTTACCACATCGCCAATCTCAATCAGAGGATTCATGCTGTTGGATACAATCCTGAAACTCAATATCGTCCCTTTGTCACAGGCCTCACGGCATAGTTCCCCCATGACGTTATGAGTTTTACCGTCCAATTTATTCTCTACCAAATACATAATCCTAATTCTATGGTCAGCGTTTTACCGCGATCGATTCCAGTGCTTTGTCGATGCAGACTTTCAGTTTTTCCGCCAGAAGTTTAACAAATGGTTCTACAAGCATCCCCCTGGGATAGACGGGCAAATCGTAGGTTTCCAGTCCGCCAGTGACCAGTTTATCCCAGCCCAATTCCGGGCCGTCAAAACAGGCATAATGTTTAATGGGTCGGAATTGGGTAATCCGTCCTGGGTAGACTCTGGGCACGTATTCAAGTGCCGCCCGGTCGCAGGCCTCCCAGATATCGGCGACAACGGAATGCTGTCCGTTAACCATAAGACGCTCAAGGCCTAATTTCGACAACAGCAATCCCAACCACACATTTCTTCTGCCCCAGGCAACCTTTGCCTTCTCCTGTATGAACGTCACCTTTCGGTCCGATAACAACAAGTTACGCCAGTGAAACTCGATTTGCTGTACACGGTGATAGATTTTATCAAGCAGAGCGGTAGGCATATTAGAGAAATTATAGGTTTCCATAAGTACCAGCAACGCCACTTCCTGATTTTGTGCGTGGAGCTGCTGGGCCATCTCCAGAGCCACCGAACCTCCCATACAGTATCCCCCCAGGAAATAAGGGCCTTCAGGCTGGACAGCCTTAACCTCCTCGACGTATTTCGTCGCCATATCCTCGATCCGGGTGTGAATAGGCTGTTGTCCATCCAATCCCTGTGCCTGCAAACCATAGACTGGCTGCTCCGTATCCAGATGACGCACCAAATCCCGATAAATCAGTATGTTTCCGCCGGCGGCGTGGACGACGAAAAGAGGCGGCCTAGAATCGCCGGATTGAATCTGCACCAAAGAGGACCAGGCCCCTGCCCACTTATCATCCCGGAGATTGCCGGCCAATTTCTCGATAGTCGGTGCCGTAAGCAGGGTGGCCAAGGGCAATTTCTTACCGAGTTTCTTCTCGATCTCGGAAAACAGGCGCACCGCTATGAGCGAGGTCCCGCCTAAATCAAAGAAGTTGTCGTCGTAATTTACCTGCTTGATGCCAAGTGTTTCCTGCCACATGCTGGCCAGAATCTGTTCGATGTCGTTATTATGGCCATCACCGTCACTCCCCGTTTGCGGCTCTGGAACTTTTGTCTCGGAGTGAGTAGCTTCACCTGATTCTTCGGGCGGACCTGGTACTGTTGAGGCAATAAAGTTTGCCCGCTCACCGACTTCAATCCAATAACGCTGGCGCTCAAACGGGTATGTTGGCAGGGGCAGGCGATGACGCCTCTCATTAGCATAAAACCCGGACCAATCAATTTGAGTGCCAGCCAGCCATAGCTGGCCGAGGGTGTTCAGGATGAAAGCCACATCGGATATTTCTTCTTTCGGATGATGAGTCGACGAAAGCACAATATGTTCCTTTGTTTTGTCTGGATGCTGCTCGACCAGCGTGCTGAAGGTGCACCCCGGCCCGATCTCCAGGAATACACTACTAGGTTCTTTCAATAACTCCTGCAGGCAATCAGAGAAGCGCACCGTCTGGCGCAGGTGTCGCGCCCAATAACCCGGCGTCATCGCTTCCTCTGGGGTAAGCCAGGTACCGGTGACATTTGAAGCAACCGGGATTTGTGGAGCGTTCAAGTTGACCTGCTTTACTCGTTCTGCAAAAGCATCGATAATTGGCTCCATCATTTTCGAATGAAAGGCGTGAGAGGTGTGCAAAAGACGACAATCGATATTCTTGCTGGAGAGCTTCTTCTCCAATTCCTCAACCGCCTCTCTCTCACCGGAAACAACGCAAAGGGAAGGGGTATTGATGACCGCCAGGGATAGCTTTTCACTCAGGTATGGCTCAATCTCTTTCTCCGGTAGAAAGACCGCCAGCATAGAGCCGCCAGGGAGTTCCTGCACCATCCGACCCCTGGCAGCGACAAGCGATAAAGCATCTTCAAGGGAGAGCACGCCGGCCAGACATGCGGCCACATATTCCCCGATGCTGTGGCCCACCAGCGCCTTTGGATACACTCCCCAGGACATCCACAATTTGGCCAGAGCATATTCGATGGTAAATAATGCGGGTTGAGTGATAATTGTCTGTTGCAGTTTCTGTGCGGCATCTTCCACATTTTGTTCAGGCGGATATAAGACATCACGCAAATCAAGAGAAAGGTGAGGTTTGAGAATCTCCGCGCAACGATCGACCTGTTCTTTAAATACCGGTTCCGTCTTATATAGTTCCAGTCCCATGTTCACGTACTGGGAGCCCTGCCCGGAAAAGATGAACACGATATCCCGATTTACCGGACCCTGGCCGGACGTTAACGCCCTTCTCGAATCTGACGTCTTCAAGGCGATAACGGCATCGCCGCAGTCCTGGCAAACCGCCATCCGGCGATGGTTGAAAGTGCTCCGACCATTCTGCAGTGTGTAAGCGACGTCGGC
>CAYFVI010000227.1:0-3968 GCA_964346525.1 uncultured Dehalococcoidaceae bacterium | reverse complement strand
CCGGGGTCGGATACTCCCGGCATACCGGCCTCGGAAACCAGCGCCACGTCACCTTCATTCAGGCAATTTAAGAGGTAGTCGAGTTTGGCCTTTTTGTTATGCTCGTGGTAGCTGGTCATCGGTGTTTTGATATCGTAAGCGTTCAACAGCCGTTTGGTTTTTCTCGTATCCTCGGCGGCGATTAGCTTGACTTCACGCAGGATGCGGAGAGCGCGCAGAGAGATATCTTCCAGGTTGCCGATAGGAGTTGCCACCACGTATAAACTAGGCATGAATAATTAATTTCCCCAATGTAATGTATTATAGCCTACGCTTCGTTGAACTGTCTAGCTTTGAGATGACGGGCAGAATTTCTTGACTTGCCATCTGGCTTTTGCTATATTTGATATTCAAATGGTAAGAAAAAAACTCACGCCTCCCCAGTACAAACAGCTACGACGTGCTTACGGTTTCGATGAAGTAGCCATTGTCCCTGGAGACATCACGGTCAACCCTGACCAGACCAATATCGAATTAACCATCGAAAATTGCACGTTCTCTCTACCCATTATCGCCTCGGCTATGGATGCGGTAACGGATGTGAATTTTGCCGTGCTGCTGAGCAGGATGGGCGGTCTGGCCGTTCTCCATCTGGAAGGGGTGCAGACGCGCTACGAGAGCCCCGAAGAAGTGATGGCCAGGATTGCACAGGCACCGCAGGCGGAAATCACCCATCTGATGCAGGAAATCTACGCTGAGCCCATCAAGGAAAACCTCATCGGCGAGAGAATTCAGGAAATCAAAAGGCAGGGAGGGACCTGTGCCGTTTCGGTTACGCCGGCCAACACTAAGAGCTTTGCCCCGATTGCGGCTGAGGCCGGGGCGGATATTCTGTTTGTGCAGTCCACCGTAACCACCGCGCGACACATTTCCAAAAGTTACCGCGGCCTTATTTTTTCCGAGCTGCGTGAGATGGTACCTCTGCCGGTAGTGGTTGGCAACTGTGTCAGCTATAGTGCCTGCCTTGATATAATGCGTACCGGTATCTCAGCGGTACTGGTCGGTGTCGGGCCGGGTGCGGCCTGCACCACCAGAGAGGTTCTCGGTGTCGGTGTCCCTCAGGTTACGGCGACCATCGACTGTGCCGCTGCCCGGGACCAGTATTATCTTGAAACAGGGCGGTATGTGCCGATAATTACAGACGGCGGGTTCCGCAAGGGCGGCGATGTCTGCAAGGCGTTGGCCGCCGGTGCCGATGCCGTGATGCTGGGCTCTATATTTGCTCAGGCCAGAGAGGCGCCGGGAATGGGATATCACTGGGGTATGGCCCATCCCCATCCGGCACTGCCCCGGGGAACCCGGATTAAAGTTGGCACCACCGGGACGCTGGAGCAGATACTCTTCGGTCCAACATCGGTCACCGATGGCAGCCAGAATATCGTCGGCGCTATCCGCACCGCGATGGGCGTCTGCGGGGTAACCACCATTAGGGAAATGCATGAGGCGGAGATGGTAATTGCGCCGGCCATCACCACGGAAGGGAAATCCTGGCAGGCGGCTCAGTCCGGTTCCTGAGAATGTCCTGAAGAAAAGATTATTCTTCCTCCTCCTCTTCCTCCACATCGGCTGCAGAGGTGCCGGTCTCCTCACGACTGCGCGGCAATAATGCGGCCACTTTTCTTCGCGGTCGCGCGGCGAAGTCCGCTTGGCCGATTATCTGGTGCAGTTCTTTTAACCTTTCCGCCTGTTCTACCGTTTTCACCGAAACGACCACCCCGTCCACCCCCGCCTTCCACAGAGCTTTGAGTCCATCAGCGTCAAGCGACGCCGGTGCTGTCAGCAGCAGCGGTTTGAATAAAAGGTCGGAAAAGCGCTGACAGAGCATAAGCTGATGCCAGGTAAGGGCGGGTTTTTCCTTTTCGTCATCAATGAGCAGCACGGCACCTACGGGCAGTTCATTAATCGTTCTTATCAGGCCTTCCCCCAGTGTCGACTCCACAAGCAAGATTTTGCCCATTTTCTCGATGCCGGAAAGGCCAAAATCTGAATTCAGGAGCAGGATGATGAAGTCAGCACCACCTTCGGCTGATGCTTTTGTCGGAGGGCGACTTCTCTCTTCCAGCCACAGTCCCCAGACCATGTCGGGCAATGACCGGGCAATGTCCGATACGGCATCTTTCCCGGTGCCAGTTTGGGCAATTATGGCCGCGTCGGCGCTGGAAAGATAATCGGCCAGTGGCGCCATATTTTCCGCTGTCTCAACTCTAGCAATAAGCGCCATTTTCGGCTTTGGCTGGGCGGCTCTGGCGGCCCTGAACCCCATTGGCGAGGAAACCGTTTCCGAGGTCTGGGTTAGCCTGTCGATAAGCTTGCTCACGCTACCTCCATATGCTGACTGGATATCTGACCTTCTGGCCGACTCTGGATTAGTATAGCACAAAGCTGACCGCGGTAAGAAATCGGCGCCATATCGCTGCTGGTTTTAGCAGAGTTTCAACGTCGTTTTATGGGGAATCAATCATACGGCTATAAGATGAAAGTAGCAATCGAAAGATTTCATTGAAGGATGGTGCTGAGATGCCTTTTTAAAAAGCCAGCCTGATGGTAAACCTCCTGGGTACGTCTTCTAGGTGGAAGTTCTATGTCTCATACTTTACCTAATAATCTGGAAGCTGGTATAATCCTAGACGATATGTCAGTAAAGGTAGAATCGTTACAAACGAGCGCCTATTTCCCGGGATTGAGTTCAGAGGAGCTGGCTTCAATCGGCAAGCATATCTTTGAGAAAGCAGCCGCGCGCGGAGAGATAATTCTCTTTGAAGGCGAGCCAGCTCGCGAGGTGTTTTTGGTTATCTCCGGTGTGGTGAAAGTATTTAAGACCTCCACTGATGGCAAGGAGCAAATAATATATCTGGCTCGTCCTGGTGACTCGTTTAATGATGTCCCCGTCTTTAATGGAAAACTGAGCCTGGCCAGCGCTGAGGCGATGACGCCGGTAGTCCTCTACGGAATAGAAAAGGGCGCACTGGAAGCGAAACTGCGGGAACATCCAAAGCTGGCGGAGAATGTATTGCAGGTACTGTCACAGCGAGTTGAGCAGATAGTTTCGCTGGTTGAAGACCTGTCGTTCCGACGCGTGACGGGGAGGGTAGCCAAGATACTGCTTGAGAACGCTGAAGACAGGAATGGACAACAGCATAAACTGACCCAGCAGCAGATGGCGGCTATGGCCGGTACGGCGAGGGAAATGATTGGGCGGTCACTCAAGTTGCTGGAGGATGAAGGGAAAGTGAGGTTGGAGCACAATCGTATTGTGATCAGGGATAAGGAGGCGCTGAGGGAAATCGCCGGTGTTGGCATGTGAGACAAAAGTCGCTGACAGGGGAGCAAATCAGATATTAGACTTTGGCTGTATGGAGAAAACGGGATAATGATGGAAATGCCGATAATCGACCTCAGCAAGTGCAACGGCTGCGGGGTATGCGTTGAAGTGTGCCTGTGTCAGAAATTGGTCCCGGCTGATAAAGGGGTCGAGATTTTGGAGAACGTGGAATGCCATTCGTGTGCAAGCTGGTGCACGATGTGTGAAATGGTCTGCCCCACCGGGGCAATACAGTGCCCTTTCGAGGTGGTTATCGAGGATTAGCCATGCCTGGCTAACCTATCCCAACCATATTAATTTTCTAGTCCTTTTTTCCTATCTCGCTATCTTTTAACCTGATGTTGCGTTATTTTAATTATGGGATAAAAGTCACATACAGGAGCGATTTACCAGTCTAAAATAGGCTAGATAACAAGGAGAGGAGGAGTGTGATGAGGAATAGAAGTAACTTGAAAGCAAATAGTCCGGTGGAAACGAAGGTCTGCCGACATTACTGGCATATTGAACCTGCGGATGGCCCGGTAAGCAAGGGTGTCTGCAAGATTTGCGGGGAGGAAAGGGAGTTCCAGAATTCATGGACAGGCTCCGGCTATATGGGCAAGGATGC
>CAYFVI010000226.1:0-5259 GCA_964346525.1 uncultured Dehalococcoidaceae bacterium | reverse complement strand
TTGGGGCCAGGAGCACTGGCCGGTAAAGTGGGATATCATGACCGTGGCCAAGGCTATCGACGGCTGCTACCTGCCCTTCGGCGCCACGATGCTCAGCGACCGGGTTTACGAAGGGTTGATGGGCACCATGCTCTGGCACGGTTTCACCCAGCACGGCAATCCCATCTGTGCCGCGGCTGCCAGCGCCGCGCTGAAGATTATCTTCCGGGACAAGATGGTGGAGAATGCGGAGGAAGTAGGTAAATATGTACTGGAGCGCCTGAACCTTGAGTTCAAAGCCCTGCCCAATGTCAGCGATGCCAGCGGCCTGGGACTGATGCTCGGCATAGAGGTGGTCAGGGATAAGAAATCCATGACGCCATTCGACGTTGAAACGATGAGGAACTGGGTGCGGGAGGTGCTGGGAAGGGGTCTTTACGTCCGCATGGCGCTGGCCAGAGACTATTCCCGGGTGCGGTTTAACCCGCCTATAATCACCACGGAAGAGGAAGCGGATGAGATGCTTGACATACTTTACGCCTCAATCAAAGGAATGAGATAAAGGGCATGCTCTAGGCAACGCTCTGCTCGATCCAGTCCAGATAGTCTTGGTTGCCGCTGGTGATGGGCAGGGCGATGACTTCAGGCACGTCGTAACCGTGCCGTTTTCTGACGGCCTTGACAATCTCAGGAAGCAGCGATGCTTTGGTCTTGGCAATCAGCAGGTTCTCCCGTGCTGTATCGATTTTCCCCTCCCACCAGAAATAAGAATCGATTCCGCGGACGATATTGACGCAGGCCACCTTCTTTTTCTCCAGAAGCGCCCGGGCAATGTGGTCCGCCTCCTCAACGCTGTCACTGGTAATCAGGATAATGATATACTTGGACTCTTCCATGCGCCTGCCTCAGACGATGGCCAGCATTTTGTCCACCGTTGCCTTGGCTTTGACTCTTATAGCCTCGGTAACCTTTACCTGAGGTCTCATCTCCTCGAGTGACCAGAGGACTTTCTCCAGCGTGATGAGCTTCATATTGGGGCAGACGGCCTGCTCCGTGACCGGAATAAATTTCTTGCCCGGGTTTTCTTTTCTAAGTCGGTGGATGATGCCGATTTCCGTGCCGACTATCATTTCCTGAACGTCATCCCTGCCGGCGTAGCGAATTATGCCTCCGGTGCTGGCCACCTCATCTGCCAGGGCAATTACATCGGGGCGGCACTCAGGGTGGACGGCCACCTTCGCCCGGGGGTTTTCCTCTTTGAGCTGTATGATATGCTGGGGCTGAATGCGGACATGCGTCGGGCAGTAGCCCGGCCAGAAGTGGAACTTTTTATTCGTTTTGGTTGAGACGTAGTGCCCCAGGTACTGGTCGGGCACGAACAATATCTCGTCGTTATCGATGCTTTCCACCACCTTGACGGCGTTGGCCGAGGTACAGCAGATATCGGACTCCGCCTTTACCGCCGCTGTGGAGTTGATATAACAGACCACGGTGGCATTGGGCAGCTCCTTCTTCTTCTGGCGCAATTGCTCGGCGGTAATCATGTTGGCCATCGGGCAGCCGGCGTGCCGGTCGGGGAGGAGGACCGTCATCTCGGGGCAGATGATGGCCGCCGTCTCCGCCATGAAGTGGACGCCGCAGAACACGATGACATCGGCCTCCGTTTTGGCCGCATTCTGGCTCAGGCCCAGTGAATCGCCCACGAAGTCAGCGATGTCCTGGACCTCACCGAGCTGGTAGTTATGGACCAGGAAGACGGCATTCCTTTCCTTTTTCAGTTTTCGAATTTTTTCGGCCAATAATCCGCCGGTCTCGGTCATTGTCCTTCCTTGAGCGCTATCTCGTCTCCCGGCCTGACCTGTCCTCCCCGCAAAACACGGGCGAAGACACCCTCCTCAGGCATGATGCACTGGCCCACCTGGCGGCGTATGGCGCAGGCGGTGTGACACTCTTTGCCTATCTGGCTTATCTCGAGCAAAACGTCTTTGCCCACTGTCAGTCTGGTGCCTATCGGCAGTTGACACAGGTCCATGCCTTCCACGGTTATATTCTCGGCGAAATCTCCGGGATGCAGCTCCAGCCCTTGGTGGCGCATCTTGTCTATGCTGGCCACCGCAAGCAGGCTCACCTGGCGGTTAGGTATGCAGCCGGCGTGCGCATCACCGACCAGGCCAAAGTCCTTTTCCAGCATGCCTTCATCGACAGGCTGTTTTCGGACTCCCTTTTTCTTGCTGGTGCAGACGGCGACTACTCTGGCCATTGCCATCAACTCCTTTACTCGCTCAGAACTCTTTATTTGTGCTCAAAGCTCATCTTGCCATTATGCTGAAGCAAGCCAAGATGCTATTAACACTGGGAAATTAACCTTGACCCTTCAGAAGCGGCGACATAGCTCTCAGATTGGTTACCACGCGGGGCAGCACATCAAGCACCCGGTCGATTTCCTCCTCAGTGGTCCACTTGCCGAGACTGAAGCGGAGCGAACTGTGCGCCTGCAAGGGGTCGAGCCCCAGTGCCAGCAGGACATGGGATGGCTCGGTGACGGCGGAACTGCAGGCAGACCCGGTGGAACAGCAGATGCCTTCCTGGTCAAGTTTAAGGCACATTGACTCGCCCTCAGCATAGGAAATGCTCACGTTGACATTGTTGGGCAGCCTGGCCTGCGGATGGCCATTGAGTCGGGCGTGCTCAACGTTCTCCAGAATACCATCTATCAGTTTATCGCGGAAGCGGCCTACCCGTTCCCCCTCTTCATCCATCTCCTGTCGGGCAATCTGGGCCGCCTTTCCCAGGCCGACGATGCCGGGGACATTGTGGGTGCTGGCTCGCCGCCCGAATTCCTGCTCACCGCCGTGCATGAAGGAGACGAGCTTGGTGCCTTTCCTGATATAGATAGCTCCCACTCCCTTGGGACCGTACAGTTTATGGGCGGACAGGGAGAGCAGGTCAACGCCGAGTCTATCCACGCTGAACGGGATGTGCCCCACCGCCTGCACGGCATCGGTGTGCAGATAGACGCCGGCTTCCCGTGTAATTTCAGCGATTTCGGCGACTGGCTGAATGGTGCCTATCTCGTTGTTGGCGTGCATGATGGAAACGATGATGGTTTTGCTGGTAATCGCCCGGCGTACGTCATCGGGGTCAACCATACCGTGCCCATCCACCGGCAGGTAGGTTACCTCGAACCCCTGTCTTTCCAGGAAGTGGCCGGTTTCCAGAATGGCGTGGTGCTCAATAGCAGAGGTGATGATATGTTTGTCCTTGCCATTGCTGGCATAAACGGCGCCTTTCAGTGCGGTGTTATCCGCCTCGGTACCGCCGCTGGTGAAGACAATTTCCTCATTGTTGGCGCCCAAGAGCGCCGCTACGCTGGCTCTTGCTTCCTCAACGGCTTCTCTGGCGTCCTGCCCGCAGATATAGATACTGGAAGGATTTCCAAAAGAATCGGTAAAGTAGGGAAGCATCGCCTTAACGACGTCAGGATGAGTCGGTGTGGTGGCGGCATAGTCAAGGTAGATTCTCCTCATACTAGTGTCCCTCGCTTTCACTATCTATAGGGTCAACGCGTATCCCTTTGCTGGTGACCCAGGCAATGCCCTGTTCAATATTATCTTCCCTGCCGTCGAGCTCGAGCACAACCCAACCTTCGTCTTCGGAAATATTGCCACGAAGGATATTGGTAACCAGATTATACTGCTGCCCGAGATTATAGATGACCGGCTCTGGAATATGCTCCTCATTGAAGCTAAACATGACGCGCCGCTTGCTCATCTTACTCCTCTTTTTCTTCCAGTTCCTGCTCCATCCGTTTTCTCATCTCATCCAATTCATCACTGGAAACGCGGATGCCGCTTTGCCTCTCCAGTTTGCTCAGCCTTTCCTCGAGCTTGTCCTGCTCTCTCAGCACTAACCTGATAGCTTCCGCAATTGGGTCCGGTAATTTCCCGTGTTCCAGTTCCGGTATCGGTTTGTGACTATCTTCCACCGACCGCCCCGGAACGCCCACCACCGTTACCCCGGGCGGGACCGGCTTGATGACCACCGAGCCGGAACCGATACGGGCATTGTCGCCGATGGTTATGGGACCCAGCGCGATTGCCCCGGCGCCGATGACCACGTTATTGCCAATCGTGGGATGGCGCTTATTCTTCTCGGTGGTTGTTCCGCCCAGCACCACCCCTTGGTATATCAGGACTTCGTCGCCGATTTCAGACGTTTCCCCGATGACGACTCCCGAACCATGGTCGATGAAAAAACGGCGGCCGATGACGGCCCCGGGGTGTATCTCAATGCCGGTTAAAAAGCGGCTGATATGGGAAAGGAGGCGCGCCAGCAGGCGAAACTTGTGCTGCCATAAATAGTGCGCTATGCGATGCAGCCACAGGGCATGGAGTCCCGGATAGCAGGAGAGTACCTCCAGGGTGCTTCTGGCCGCCGGGTCTTTGGCGAAAACGGTCTGAATATCTTCCTTCAATAGCTTAAACATACAATACTCATAAATCAAAAACCAAGGGCTCCGGCGGTTACTTCAAGACCCTTGGTCCAAGCTACTGCCGCTTCCCTACGCTCGCATTATCGAGTTCAGGTGTACAGGGTTGTCCTTTCGCAGAAAGACTCTCAGCCCTCAGGCACCCCTAGCGGTAAAATAAATCGATTACTAATGAATATATCATAATCCATATAGAAATGCAAAGCATTCAAGAGCCCCGGTCCTTCATATCACTTCAGATGACCGCAATGCTGGCAATCAGGGTCACGTTTCACTTCCAGCTTGGTAAACTCAAGATTGAGGCCGTCATAAATCAATAGCTTATCGGTCAGGATTTCCCCGATCCCGGTGAGATATTTGATGACCTCGGTGGCCTGAAGACAGCCGATAACCGCTGGCGCCACGCCGATTACGGGAAATTCCCCCCCGGTGATGCGTCCCTGATAGACACACCACAGGCAGGCGGTCCTGCCCGGTATCACCGTCATCGCCCGGCCCTCAAAGCCATATACCGCCCCGTGGAAGAAGGGGATATTCTTGGCAATGGCCGTCCGGTTCAGTACGTACCTGGTGGGAAGGTTGTCCGTGGCGTCAACGATGAGGTCACAGTCACCGACCAGACGGGAGATGTTCTCCTCGGTTATCATCTCGTCAGCGTTTTCTACGGTTACATTTTTATTTAAATCTTTCAGTTTCTGTGCGGCGGATTCTATTTTTCTTTTACCGATGTCTCCGTTTCCGTGGAGGATCTGCCGGTTCAGGTTGCTGAGCTCGACAGTATCGTGGTCGGC
>CAYFVI010000225.1:0-6327 GCA_964346525.1 uncultured Dehalococcoidaceae bacterium | reverse complement strand
ACTCCCCGTCCGGGAGAGAAGCTGGCAGAGCGTGGCAAAATGCTGCTCGGCGAGGATTTCGGTCGGGGCCATAAAAGCGCCCTGATAGCCGTTGGCTACCGCCATCAGCAGAGCCGCAGTGGCCACCACCGTTTTGCCGCTGCCCACCTCCCCCTGCAACAAACGGGACATCGGCTGCAGTCTCTGCATATCACCCAGCATCTCCTTCAGCACCCGCTGCTGGGCCGCCGTGAGCGAAAAAGGCAGGGATTGTGTGAAGCCATTGAGCAACTCCATATCAATGTTGAAGGCGCTGTCCGGCTGAACCTCCTGCCAGTCGTGTTTGCGGTTCATCACGCCCAGCTGAAGAATAAAAAGCTCATCGAAGGCCAGGCGCACCCTGGCCCTGTCCTTTGCCGTCTCGTCTTCGGGATAGTGTGCCTGACTGATCGCCTGCGGCAGTTCCAGCAGGTCGCAGCGTTCTCTCAACGACACGGGCAGGAAGTCCTCCACCTGCCACGTCCATTCGTCGACCACCTCTTTCATCAGCTTTCTTACCTGGCGCGGGTACAGCCCCTGCGTCAGCGAATATACGGGGACCAGTCGCCCGGTGTGGACCAGGTCCTTATCCTCAACATATTCCCACTCCGGAGACTCAAAGACGTGGCGCCCTTTGAACAGGCTGACCCGACCGCTCAGGACGATGCGGGCATTGGTCGGCAGCCTTTTCGCCAGATAGGGCTGATTGAACCACACGGCCCGTATATTGCCCGTTTCATCGCCGACAATCGCCTCCGTTCCCTGTCGATAGCCCAGACGGGTCACCTGCGCCTGCCACACGTTAGCAATTATGGTCTGTTCATCGCCCTCGGTTAATTGTGAGATGTGCTTAATCTGGCTGTAGTCCAGATGGCGGTGTGGGAAGAAGTAGAGCAGGTCGCGCACCGTCCTCAAGCCCAGCTTGCCGAACCTGGTTGCCAGGCTGGTGCTGATGCCTCTAACCGTGGTTATCGGCGAATCCAGACCATCCCCGCCTGCCTGCGCCACCGCTTTAATTGCCTTTGCCCTTCTTGCTTTGGGGGAAGGGAGAGTTTTCGCTTTCGGTTCAGCCCTGACAGGAGAGCCCCCTTCTATTTCGGCAACCAGATTGAGGACGTCTTCCATCCACTCCCGGCGCTGTGGTACGGATAGAGAAGCGTAATCTGCCCTAGATACAAGCTGCTGAAAACGGCGCAGGAGGCTTCGGTCGGGGATGGCTTCGGCTACCTGGCCCGACCAGCTCCTGAGAAACCGGTCCAGGCCACCGATAACCGCGGTATTATCGTACCCTTTCCTTTGCTCCAGCTCCAGAATTTTGTGCAGAGGTTCAAAACTGGCCGCCACCTTGTCCTCGCCTTCCGGCCTTATTTATCGCCCATCAACGCCACCAGAAGCAGTCCGGGGCCGGTATGTGCACCGATAACCGGGGTGGTCTTGGCCCGGTAAATGCGCTCTCTGGGAAATAAATCGCCCAGTCTGTCGGTCAGTAAATCAGCATCCTCAGGGCAGGCAGCTTCCTCCACTGCCATCTCCTCAATTCTCTTATACTCGGTGGCAAACTGATACAGGTGTTCCATTGCCTTGGCCCGTGAACGCGCCCTGCCCGCCGGTTCCACCAGGCCGTTTTTCATGGTGATGAGGGGATGTATCCTGAGCGCGGCCCCCAGCAGCGCCTGGGCCGCCCCGATGCGTCCACCCCTTCTCAGGTACTCCAGTGTATCAAAGGCCGCCTGCATATCAACGCGAGGGATATTGCGCTGCACCACTTCGATAAGTTCGTCCAGTTTAGCCCCGGCCAGGGCCGCTCTGGCGGCGGAAATAACCAGAAACCCCTGTGCCATGACGGCACATCTGGAATCGATTACCTCCACGCGGCATGGCCGCTTCATCAGGCCGATACTCTGTACCGCCACCTCGTGGGTGGCGCTGAGCCGGGAGGAAAGCATGATGGCCAGAATCTCGTCAGTTTCTTCGGCCAGTTTATCGTAGGCAGTGGCAAAGGTTACCGGCGATGGCACCGATGTTACCGGAAAAATCCTGCTGCTTGTTAGCTCCTGATAGAACTGCTCGGTGGTCAGGTCAATGCCATCACGGTACACCTTCTCACCGAAGCGGACGTTGAGCGGAATTACGGTAATCCCCAGTTCGTCGATTACCTGGGGCGGCAGGTCAGCGACACTATCGGTCACAACCTTTACCGGCATTATGGCTTATTCTGCCTCCAGAACAGTTAACGCCAGTGCATTGGGACCGGCATGTGTCCCCAATACAGGGCTAACTATTGACCGATAGATGCGCTCTTTGGGGAAAATCGCGCTAAGGCGCCCAACCAGCTCATCCGCTTCACCCGGCGTGGTGGCATGCTCCACTGCCAGTGCTTTAATCTTGGAGAAGCCGGGCACAAAATTGTAGAGATAATCCAGACCCGCCGCGGGCGACCTTACCCTGGTCAAGGGAGCCATCTCGCCATTCTTTATGGTAAGTATTGGCTTTATGGAAAGCATGGCGCCCATCAGCCCCTGTGCCCTACCGATACGCCCCCCTTTGGCCAGATATTTCAGGGTGTCAAAATATATTACCAGATGTGACCGGGGTATGGCTTTGCGCACGAAATCAGCCAGTGCATCCAGGTTTGCTCCGTCCTTGGCCGCTTTTGCCGTTTCAATAACTATCAATCCCAGGCCCATGGCCACCTTTTGCGAGTCAATGACCTCAATCCGGCACGTCCCCTCTACCATATCCTTGGCCTGCAGTGCCGACTGGTAGGTGCCGCTGAGCTTGCTGGATACCGTAACCACCAGAATCTCATCCGTTTCTTTGGCCAGTTTCTTATAGACAGCTACAAAATCGCCCGGCGGAGGCTGCGTGGTCGTCGGAAAGGTGTCGCCATGAACCAGTTTATGGTAAAACTCCTCGGTGGTCATTTCCACCCTATCGCGGTAGACTTCCTCGCCAAAACGTACATAGAGCGGAACAACTGTAAGTCCAAGCTCCTGGGCCAGGTCGTCGGTAATATCGGACAGGCTATCAGTAACGATTTTAACTGCCATAGAAGAGGATACCCTCCTTACTCAATGGAAATAATATAGTTGTAGTGCGGCTGCCCGCCCCTTACCACCTCGAGCTGCAGCTGTGGATACTGTTCGCGGATATCGCTGGCCACCTGTTCTGCCTCCGCCGACTTGGTATCAGCCCCGTAGTAAATGGTGATAATCTCAATTTTACTCAAGTTCAGCTTGGACAGCATCTTGTTGAGCACCTCGAGCCCGCTCTCCCCCACCGCCACCAGGTCACCGTCCAAGAAACCGATAGGTTGTTTCCTTTTGATGTTCAAATCACCCAGCTTGGCCGAGCGCACAGCGCGGCATATCTCAACTGTTTTCACCGCCGACATAGCCCTGGTCATTATCTGGATATTTGATTCCAGGTTCGCTTCATAATCAAAGGCCAGCAGCGCCGCCACGCCCTGCGGGATAGTCTTCGAAGGCACCACCTCAATTCTCTTCTCCGTGAGGGCCTGCACCTGGTTGGCCGTGGCCACGATGTTTTTATTGTTGGGCAGAATAATCGCCTTGTCGGAAGCGGCTCCCTCAACCACCTGCAGCAAATCTTTGGTGCTGGGATTCATCGTCTGCCCGCCGGGAACGATGGCCGTTACCCCGAGGCTGGTGAAAACATCGGCCAGCCCGTCCCCGGCAACCACCGCCACAATGGCCGTGTCCACCGTCGGGCCCCGGTCTTTCTGCATTTCCAGGTAATCCTGGTGCTGTTCATCCATATTCCGGATCGACACCTGATGCATGGTACCGAGGCTGCTGGCATATGATATAACATCACCCGGCTCCAGGGTATGGATATGAATCCTGGCTGCGGAGTCATCGCCGACCACAATGAGCGATTCGCCTTTCTTCTCCAGCTTCTTCCGTATCTTGTCCGGTTCCAGCTTCTCCCCCTTGAGAAGAAATTCGGTGCAGTATCCGTAAGGAATCTCATCGGCAGCAATCATCTGCGGCAACTTGGTAGCGTGCATATCGGTGACAATAATCTGCGGCTTGCGGAATCTCATCTGCTCCATCTCACCTCTGAGGTAGCGCAGAGCGCCGTCGAGAATGGTGTGCAGTCCCTGTCCGCCGGCATCAACCACGCCGGCTTCACGCAGCACATTGAGGAGGTTAGGGGTATTAGCCACCGATTCCGCGGCGGCGTTCACCGCCGTTTCCATGACGGCAACCATATCTTTTCCATTGCTGGCCGCTTCTGCCTGTGCCGCCGCGGCGACATCCTTTATCACGGTCAGCATCGTGCCTTCTACCGGGCTGCTAATCCCTTTGTACGCCATTGCCGCCGATTCTTTTAAAGCATCAATCAGGTCAGCGGCACTGAAGGATTCTTTCTCGGTCAGTTTCTGTGCCAGTCCGCGTAGAATCTGGGAGAGAATAACGCCACTGTTACCCCGCGCCCCCATCAACGCCCCTTTGGCCATAGCATGAGCCACCGCCGAAGCGCTGTGGTCAGGGGCCCGGTAGGCCTCCTCAATAGTGGAGCGCATGGTAAGCAGCATATTGGTCCCCGTATCGCCATCAGGTACCGGAAACACGTTCAGAGCATCGATATCGGTGGAACTTTTCTCCAGCCAGCCAGTGGCCGCGGCAAACATTTCCCGCAATTCCTGACCACCGATGGAATTTATCTTCTTCATTTGTTACCATCCTTGTCAAGCTCAGCTTGACTGTGCTACCATGTAGTAGGTCTTATATTACATCAAGTTTACCGAACAGTCAAAGGAGCGATTAGATTGAAGTGCGATATATGCGGTAAGTCACCCCAGTTCGGCCATAATGTGAGCCATTCCAAACGGCATACCAACCGCCGCTGGGTGCCCAACATACACCCGGCCACGGTTACGATAAACGGCCAGACCAAGCGCCTCAACCTGTGTACTAGGTGCCTACGCACCCAGCATAAAGTGGTGAAAGCGGTCTAGCTTCTTAACCTCCCACTAATTACTTGAGATACGCTCGTCGAAACTGAAGTTCTTTTTTAGAAAGTCGGTTATTTTCAGGTAAACGTCCGGATAATGCCAGCGATAGTCGTGCCCGGGCGCCCGCATGAAATAGAAAATACGACCGGGGTCTTCATCTTCGGGCGATGATATGCCTAAAAGCGCTTGCAGGCTGGCGAGAAGTATTTTGGGGATATCACCCCGGCTGAAGGAATCCGGTACCATGCCGTTGCCTTCCAGAGCCAGTGTCCGCTCCAGTGTGGCACGTTTGTGCCAGAATGGCGTACCGGTCTGAATGCTGTATACCCGGGGATTGTCGTGCAACATATCCATCACCGTATCCGAAATAATGACGCCATTGCTTTCCCCGGCGACGATAACTTTAAGCTCGGGTATATTTCTGGTGAGGAATTCCACCCGGCTGGCCAGGTTCTTCGCTTTGGACGGATAGACGGACAGAACCTCCACGAACTCTTTAACTAATCCCCGCTTGCTTTCAGCGGTCCTCCGGTAATCAAGTAGCAGCGAGGAATACCCCAGATTATTCAGCTCCGCTTCAATACCATGGCAGATTTCATCCCACCCCGGCGAGCTTTCCAGTATCTCGGTCCCCCAGCCCCCCGAATTGAAGATAACCACAAAATCCTTGTCTTTAGCCTCGACATAGGCAGTTAGCAACTGGTCGGCGAATTCAGTGTACTTATCCTGGTAAGCACCATACAACTCCAACGCCAGTGCTGTGGCATCCTCCAAGACCGATTCCGGCACTGCCGAGAGGTCGGCCATCTCTACCGGGTTCTCTTCTCCACCCACCAGGTCAATGATACCGATATCAATATAGGAAAAGGCGAGGAGGAGCAGACCGAGCACCATCACCGTGGTCAGGGCGACAAAGATGCCGAGTTTACGGAGGTTTATCTTCATTTTCACTATTATGGCATAATTTTTCTTTTTGGGGAATACCCCTTTTGTACTGCTTTCAGGACCTTGTCCAGGATATCAATCGCCTCATCCACTTCACCATTGCCGATAATTAAGGGCGGCATAAAACGCAGAGCGTTGGGCTTTACCCGGTTTACCAGGAGGCCGTTTTCCAGGCAGGCCTGCAACACATCGGCGGCAATCTCCCGATCAAACTCCATCGCCAGGAGCAACCCGCGTCCCCTCACATTGGTGATTGAATTGTGCTTGTTCTTCAGTTCCTTGAGTCGGCCGGTGAAATAGGCGCCGACTTTTCTAACATTATCCACGACGTGGTTATCAATGATGTATTTCACGGTCGCATAGGCTGCGGCACAGACCAGCGG
>CAYFVI010000224.1:0-3483 GCA_964346525.1 uncultured Dehalococcoidaceae bacterium | reverse complement strand
GCGATATCCTCGGACTCCTCCACGTTCTCTAGGACCGCGATTGGATTTCCGGACAGTTCCAGTATCCGTGATAACTGGCTCATCGCCCGGTTCAGCTCGCGCTGAGATTCCATGACCTGGGGCAGGTCGGACACGCCCCAGAATTTTTTAGGCTCACGCAGATTGGGGTAAACGATGAAAGGGATAAACCCGTAGGGATTCGGTTTCTGCTCCACCGGGACATTATCCAGATATCCCTCGAAGTCCTGGTCGGTCCATATCTCCACAACGGTGGCCGTCTTGTTCTTGGGCCTTATCTGATAAAGAAGCTCGCTTTCTTCCGCCGATAGTCTATATCTGGAAGCAACCCGCCATATCCTCGAGGTATCGTCGCCCAGCCACCAGGCATAAATGCCCTGGACATCAGGGGCGGTTACCCTGACCTTCTTCTCCGCCGCATCCCAGATTACCTTGTAGCAGGCATCGCCGAGTATAGCGCAGTCTATCTCCGTCTCCAGGTCGAGCTGCTCCAGGTTGTTTTCGTCATAAACCCGGTACAGAGCATCCTCCGCCTGCCGGGCTTTATCCCTCGCTTCTTCGGAATCGTCCGCCGCATCAACGGCGAAGTGAACGCCCGACATCAGGTATGAGGTAATCTTATCGATGAACACTTTGGCGTAGTTGAAAACGAGGTGTCTTTCTCCCCGCCTCTCCCGGCCAGCCCACTGCTGCCCGTAATAGAAATCAAGAAGCTCTTGGTAACCCTTGGTACGGTCAAGGTCCAGTTTCGCCAGTTGCATGGGAAGCGTTTCATTCATCTTTCAAACGTTCTCCTTTTACCAGAGTTTTACCAAGTGCTCTCTGTACTGTCCTGGTGCTTACCCCGAACATCAAAGCTATCTCTTTTACCTCCTTGCCTTCCCCGGTGAACAGCCTGACTATCTCCCGATTCCGCATCGCTTTCAGCCAGCGCTGCTTTCCGCCGGGCTGTTCATAGACGCACTGTGGATAGGGACAGTTGAGACATGAGCTAGCCAAGTCACATCCCTCATCCCGGTAATGGCAGAACTCCGGAGGTAAATCATGTTCATTTGATAAAAGCTCCTCACTGTGATAGCCGGCTTCCATTGCGCCCATGTTCGTTTCCTCTAGCCCCTTGGCCCAGTATCGAAATCAAGCATCAGAAATTTAGCACATTTGTTCTATATCAGTCAATGGCCTTTTGTCGCTTTTCCCTTGACAGTTGAGAGGGGGTCTTGTTAGTATCATAGTAGAGATATTGCGCACGGCAGACACTGTAAGATATGGCAACGAAAAGAGATTATTACGAAGTCCTGGGCGTACCGAGGGGCGCCTCCGCGGAGGATATTAAAAAGGCGTTCCGCCGGCTTGCCTTTAAGTATCACCCCGACCGCAACCGCGATGACGGGGCAGAGGCGAAGTTCAAGGAAATAAGCGAGGCCTTCGAGGTACTTTCCGACCCCGACAAGCGCGCTCGTTATGACCACTTCGGACACGTTGACACGGACGGCTTCTTCACACGCGGCTTTGAGGGCTTTGACTTCGGCGGCTTCGGCGATATCTTTGAGACCTTTTTCAGTGGCATGAC
Source organism: uncultured Dehalococcoidaceae bacterium (assembly GCA_964346525.1). Classification (GTDB taxonomy): domain Bacteria; phylum Chloroflexota; class Dehalococcoidia; order Dehalococcoidales; family RBG-16-60-22; genus E44-bin89. The sequence goes on along the minus strand of CAYFVI010000224.1, from coordinate 1,895 downwards.
GTACGCCACCCGCCATGCGGCGCAACGCGGCGCCGACCTGCAATATGAAACAACTATATCGCTTGAAGAAGCCGCCTTCGGGTGCGAGAAGGAAATCGAAATAAAACGCACCGAGCTGTGCGCCGCCTGCCACGGTACCGGCGCCAGACCGGGCAGCCAGCCGGTTCGCTGTCCGGACTGCAATGGCACCGGCCAAGTGCGACGAGTCCAGCGCAGCCTCTTCGGCAGCTTCATCAACACCACCGTCTGCAACCGGTGCCAGGGCGAGGGACAGGTTATATCGGAGCCATGCTCACAGTGCAAGGGAAGCGGTCGGGAAAAGGGGAAGCGCCGCATCCCGGTCAATATCCCGGCCGGCATACAAGATGGCACCCAGATACGCCTGAGCGGTGAGGGGGATGTGGGTTTGAGAGGAGGCTCTTCAGGCGACCTATATGTGAACGTCAGTGTGCTGGAGCACGAACTGTTCGTGAGGGATGGCGACGACATCATCTATGAGCTGCCGATTAACTTCGTCCAGGCGGCGCTCGGCGACGAGGTTGAAATACCCACCCTTTACGGCGATACCAAAATCACCATTCCTTCCGGAAGCCAGACGGGGAGGGAGTTCCGCTTGAAGAACAAGGGCATCGCTCACCTGCGACGGAACGGTCATGGCGACCAGATTGTGAAGCTGCTGGTGGTTACGCCGGAATCGCTGACCAAAGAGCAGCGCAAACTCTTCGAAGAACTGTCAGATACCCTGGGCAGAGCGAAACGGGACGGCAAAAAGCGTGGTTCCTGATTTAGCTTCAATTACGTGTAATGGCAGGGTTAGCCGCTTTTCTGCGGCTGTTTCTGCCGTTTGAATAAAGAGAAAAGTCGCCAGCGTCTTCCGGATAACTCGTGCCGGACATTTCCCCCCATCATCTCTGCCGCCACTGCATGTGTATCGGCATCCTCATACAGCACCCGGTATATTCTCTCCGCAATCGGCATTTCCAGACCGAGGTTATGGGCCAGATTGCGTGCCACCAGGGTGGTTGGTACCCCCTCGGCGACTCCGCTCATCGTGCTCACTATTTCCGATACAGAACGACCCTTGGTCAATTCCACACCGACATAATGGTTGCGGCTCAAGGGGCTGGCACAGGTGGTGATAACATCGCCCAGTCCAGCTAACCCCGAGAAGGTAAGCGGATTCGCCCCCATGGCAACGCCGAGCGCCGTAATCTCGGTCAAACCCCGTGTCATGAAGGCGGCCTTGGCATTGTCGCCATAGCCCAGCCCATCAGCGATACCAGCACCGAGGGCGATGATATTTTTGAGCGCCCCACCCAGCTCCACTCCCACAACGTCCGTGTTGGTGAAAACGCAGAGATTCGGGGTGGTGAGTATTCTCTGCACCTGCCTTGCCACGGCACCATCTTCGGCGGCCGCCACGGTGGCGGCCGGCAGGCCGCGCAGAATCTCCCTAGCCAGGTTCGGGCCCGATATCACACAGATATTATTGTGAAAACGGGGGTTTATCTCCTCGGCGACCACCTGCGACATACGCTTGCCGCTGCCAATCTCCAGCCCCTTGGCGGCGCTGACCACCAGCATTGATTTCGTAATGTGGTCGGCTATCAGCCTGATGTTTTGTCGCATGGACTGGGAAGGCACCACTAAAATAACTGCCCTGGCCCCATCAAGAGCTGCCTCCATATCTTGGGTGATGAAGACATTATCGGGAAAGGTCACATCCGGTGTTTCCTCCGGGTCAGGGCCGATGTTCTGCACCTCATCGGCTTCTTTTTTGGTTCGCGCCCATAAACCGACATCTATGCCTTTTCCCGCCAAGATGATAGCCAGCGTAATGCCCCATATGGTAGTACCAATGATGCCGACTTTGAGCATAACCTATTTTAACTCAA
>CAYFVI010000223.1:0-4184 GCA_964346525.1 uncultured Dehalococcoidaceae bacterium | reverse complement strand
CTCCAACGCGTTTCAATTATCCGCGCCGGAGAAGCTCTCTCATACAGGGCGCGGTGGATATCTTTAGCAGGGTTTTTGCCGATGATAGGGATAGCGCTCAGATAGGCGCCGGACAGGTTGCTGATTAAAAGAACGGCCGCGACAGCAAAGCTGGCTATCGGCAGTGCCGCCCGCCGGATGTTGCGTTTAAATACCCTGCTGGCGAATAGCAACGCGGCAACGGCGGCGGTAACACCCAGGAAAAAGCTGGTATTGATGGCGCCGAAAACATCGAGGAAGAGAATGATGCCTAGTGAGCCGAGCGCTGCCCCAGCCAGGTCGGCGCCATAGACCCTGGGGCTGACCTCCGGGAAGGCGCGGAAAACCTCGGCCAGAAGGATGCCGGTGAAGAAGAACGGGAAGAACAGCAGCAAGCAGTAAAACAGGATATTGCTCGTGGCGCTGCCCAGATAGCCAATCTGAACCATCAGTATGGCGGAAATCGGAATCGCCAGCGAGGTCAAGCTGGCGATTATGGCCAGTGCGCCGAACCTTTTATCTGAGCTGGGCGCCTGTCGCCGGAATAGATAGACAAATATGCCGCCCAGCCCGAGTCCCAGCAGGGCCAGGGAGACGATGGCGAAGACGTAATGGTAGAGAATCAGCACGGAGAGCAGTCGGGCGAGGGTGATTTCATAGGCCAGCATACTGAATGAGGTAAGGAAAACCCCGATTAATAAAATCCACAGTGTACCTCTGGTCAGGCTTCTGTCTTCAGGGGATATATCTGTGGCTGGTGCTCTATCGTTGCCTCTTTTCATTTTTCCGGTATAAAACGATTATAGCACACTGCTCACCGAACAAGCGTGGTCTCGCTCAATCCAAGGCTAAAACGCTGCCAGACAGATAGCTGACATGAAAGTAAAAGGAAACGAACATGGGCCTGAGCGTTGGCCATCACGCACATGAGCGATATTTAACTTAGCAGCAGGGGAAAAAGCGATACTGGAAGTAACTAAGTTTTCCCGGTTTAGGCGCGAGTTACTCTAAAAAGGGAACCAGCTATCTACCTCAACTCAAAGGGTTATAGCTGGTTCCTAATCTTTCTCTCTTTGTTTATCAGGGTCTTTCGTGGTAGCCGATAGCGGTGCTCTTCAATTGCGCGTCCGTCTTGACTGTGGCCGTTCCGCCGGTTCGGTGACAGGACTTGCAGGCGAAGTCAAGCGCTATTTGCGAAATGGCCTGGCTACCATCTTCCGAAAACTGCGCAGTAGCTTCCGGGTCAATGGCCCAGAGGTGTGCCCGGATGTCGCCCGTAAATGCTTCCTTGTCACCCCAAGCGCTCTTCACAATGCGCGGCATGTGGCAGTCAATGCAATCCACCGCTGCCTTCATCGGGGCTGACTTCTGATACTTCGCCTGCTGGAAGTGGCAGCTATCGCAATCGGCACGCACCGTAGCCGTTCCCTCCTCGCGACCCTGAATAACCAGCTTATGCGAGTCGTGGCAGGCGACGCAGTTCAGAGCACGGTGTTTGGACTGGAAGAGCTCTTCATATTGCTCGTGGTGTCTTATGAAACCGCCACTGGCGTTGATAGCCTCTACGCTACCTCGAGAGTGGCATGTACCACATGCTTCAGCACTGCGGTCTATCTTCATCTCCACGCCGTAAGGGTCCTGAACATGATTGCCGCCTGGACCGTGACACGCTTCGCAGGCAATCCCAGGCTCAGCCCAGGTGCCGATTATTCCGGGCATATCGTCCTGGTGTCCTTCCGGTCGGTAACCAGTTGTATGGCAGGGACCGCAGTCATATGGTTTTTCCTCGCCAGCATGATAGGCCACCCAGCCAGCATCCTTTCCTACAATCGGATTGGCGAAGTTATATTGCGTGGTGGCATCCTTATCACCGGTTATGATGTAACCTTCCTTGTCAATGAACCTAGCCTTCCAATTATACCCGCCAATAACATAGGAAACGTCGTCCCAGGTATAGCCTTCGGGCGGGCTTGGCACCTCGGTGAAGGGATAGTCGGGCGGCTGTCCATTAACCACAGGATTTAACTTATAGGCATGGCCAGACTTGATGAAGGATTCAGCAATATCGCTGTGACAGGCGGCACATACTTTGGAGGTGACATAGCCAGCGCCAACAGCAGCCGCTTTACCTGCAGGGCCAGCAGCGCCCTGTGGGCCGGCGGGACCGGGCGGACCAGCAGGCCCAGGCGAACCAGCGGGGCCTTGTGGACCGGTGGGGCCTTGTGGGCCGGTAGACCCTTGGCAAGATATTACAAAAAAGGTTAGCGCCATTATTAATGCTAACCCTGCTATCCACCATAATATATGTTTTTTCTTCATCAGGAGCTCCTCCTTTTCATATCCCCGCTGTATTATTCACTTGCCATACACGTTGTACCTCTCACTACTATGAATATTGTACTTTCTATCTACTATAATATAAGTCTGTCACCATGCCATATAGGTACATTGCCCCATAATTGTGGGTAAAGAACACTCGTTTTTCCATGCATCTGAATTCAAAAATAGTGAATTAGTCAGGGATTTATGTTATTCTAATAGGCATCAGCCGGTTACTTAAATGGCAGAATATTAAGGAGGAAATGATGCCGGAAACGCGATTTAAAGTGATGCGAGTGGAGGATAAGATGCACCTCCCTCCGGTTGTGGCCAATATTGAGGTGGAAACAAGGGAGCTGGCCAGGGTCAACGCTGAACTGACACAGGCAGATTGCAGAACGGAGGACGACATAATTGAGGCGGCCAAAGAAGCTGACGCCCTGCTGGTGGTCTTTGCTCGGATAACACGCCGGGTCCTGTCATCACTGCCCAAATTGAAGGTGGCCGTCAGATACGGCGTTGGCTACGATACCATTGATGTGGATGCCGCCACCGATAATAAAGTGATTGTGGTCAATATCCCCGATTTCTGCCTCGAGGAGGTATCCGACCACGCTGTGGCCCTGCTGCTGGCTTGTGCCCGACTCCTTGTCTGGTCGACGGAAGGGGTGAAGCAGGGACGCTGGGGCGAGGCCCAGACCGCGACCACAAGAGAGCCGGCTCTGTTTCAACAGACGTTGGGGGTGGTTGGCTGTGGCAATATCGGGAGTCGGACAGCCAGGAAGGCGCAGGCCTTCGGCCTGAAAACAATCGGCTACGATCCCTATCTGGACAAAGCGGTCGCCGAGAAGCATGGCATAGAGTTGGTGGGACTTCCCGAACTGCTTAAAGAAGCTGATTACGTTTCCCTTCACACCCCTCTAAACAAGGAAACCCGCAAGCTGATGGGTGAAAAGGAATTGAAGCAGATGAAACCGACCGCTTACCTCATCAATACCTCGCGGGGGGGAGTGGTTGATGAAGCGGCACTGATTAGAGCCCTGAGGAAGAAGTGGATAGCCGGTGCCGGCCTGGATGTCTTTGAGATAGAGCCGATAGAGCCGGATAATCCGCTGCTCAAGATGGACAATGTGGTGCTCACGCCGCACAGCGCGGCGAACTCCAGCACCTCGCTGCAGCGGCTCAAATTAAGCGTGGCGCAGGAGGCGTCCCGGGTGCTCACCGGAAAATGGCCGCGCCACTGGGTAAACAAGGACGTCAAGCCCAAGATAGACCTGGTAAAAGAAGAATAATTCAGTTCGTTAGTCCAGCGGCGGGCGGAGAGTCACCCCGAGGGCCTTTTCGCACCACCTGGCTACTCTCAGCAGACGGTCTTCGGCTTTGGGAGGCCCGGCCAGCTGAACGGCAAGCGGGAGGCCGCTCTGGCTCAGTCCGGAAGGCAGGCTTATGGATGGCACTCCCATTATGGTCCAGGGGCCCTGCAGCACCGGATTTCCCGTTGCCGAAAGGCCGTGGGGCGCCGGGCCGGTTATAGTCGGCGTAAGTAGGGCATCTGCTCGGTGCAGCAGCGGCTCCATCTCGGAATACTGCTGTAGGCGTACTTTAAGTGCCCTTTCGTGCTCAACCGAATCTGTTGCCAGGCCCTTCTCAATCATTTGCCGTATGCCGGCGCGGTATTTGTCCGTGTGTTTGGCGAAGTGGTCCCGATGGTAAGCGGCCGCCTCTACCGCCATAATAATACGGGCATTGTCAACGATGGTGGTAAAGCTGGGGGGTGGAACCGCTTCCTCGATGGTGGCACCCGCCTGCCTCAGGAGAGCAGCGATTTTGTCAGTATGCTGGCGCAT
>CAYFVI010000222.1:0-14369 GCA_964346525.1 uncultured Dehalococcoidaceae bacterium | reverse complement strand
GACTCAATGTCGGTCATGCGAAAACATTTCTGGCACGAAGCGAGGCGGGGATTGGACGGAACCGCTATGCCCAGATAGTAGTCTTTGAACTGCACCATGCCGGCGCTGGTGAAAAGGAGGGTAGGATCTCCGTGCGGGATGAGAGAATCACTGGGGATAATAGCATGCCCCTTCCCGGCGAAGAAATTCAAATAAGCGTCTCTCAGTTCATCGCTGGTCATTAAATACTCCTGATGCAGAACCAAATGAACGATTAATTATATGATTTTAGGCGTAAGACGCTGTAGCTGTCAAACGGGAGTTACGCTGTCCGCACCGCTGCCCGCTGGCACAGCTCGGCGATTAATATATTGATGGCAAGTTCGGCGTCATATCTTCCCGTTTTTATCGCCAGGTCGGTCTCTAGAAGCTTGTGATATACTTCCTTCAGTCGCGGCAGTGTATACCGGCTGGCCTGCTCCAGAGTCCGGCGCAGTACAAATGGGGAGTTCATCTCCAAGCGGCCCATGATCTCCGCCTCGGGACGGCGCTGGTTTTTCAATTCTTTGGCCCGGACAATGAACCGTGCCTGCCGGGTCAGCATTACCAGAAGATAGGACGGCGATGCCCCTTTTTGCAGCAACTGCTCCGCCAGTTTTTCCGCCCTGCCGCCCCGGAATTCAAGAATGGCATCGACGAGCTCGAAGACACTGGCCTCATGGACATAGCTTACCACCTGCCTGACATCATCGGCTTCAATCCGCTTACCACTGGCGAATAGAATCAGCTTGTCAATCTCATTGGCCATAACCCAGAGATTGCTGCCCACATAATCGGTTAACATGTTAACCGCCGGCGGCGATATGCTGCCGCCTCTGCCCTTCACCCGATTCTGTATCCACAGCATTAATGGCTCTTTTTTCAGCAGCGGAAAGGATTTCACTTTAGCCTTTGCGGAAAGCGCGCTGAGCAGAGGGTTTCTGTTGCCTATCTTCCCATCAACCAGCACTATGACGGTGCTCTCAGGTACAGCAGTCAGATAGTCGGCCAGCGGCTGGTATTCATTCTGCCGGTTTGACACGCCAGTGGTCTTTTTGCGCTGTCCTGACTTGGCTCTGGGCTCAAAGCGCACCAGCAGGCCATGTACGATAACCAGTCGTTTCTCGGCGAGAAAGGGCATCGCCTCGGCCACAGTCCTGAGCTGTTCAATGGTCGCCTGTGGTGCATCGAGCACGGTGGTATTGGTAGCCAGCGCGGTCTCATCACCGATGGTGCTTTTTATTTCATCCAGCGTCTTTTGACGGGAAAAATCGTCTTCTCCGTGCAGTACGTAGAGCAAAGGGCCATCACTCCGGCAGGATTTTCCTCTCCATTCTACCATAACCGGACTGCCGGTTGTTTATTACCGGAAATTACCGAAGTCCTATTGAGAAATTATCACGCAAATAGTAGACTTTATATCAGCTAAAAGCTATACGGTTGACACTATTTAAATTAAGAGGTGCACCAATGTCAGAAAAACCTGATGAATTGAAGAAACTGTCCGAGATCGCTGCCGATATGAAACTGCCGTCTGACCTGAGGCGAAAAGCCATCGAACAGATCGGGGCCACGTCCACCCACGAAGCCTTACTGGCCTTGCTGGACATTGCCGCCAATGAGAACCTAGTAAATAAAGAGCGCGACCTCGCCCTCAAATACGCCAGAGAAGTGATTAAAAAGACGAGCCCGCAGTAATCAACCCTCTATCTCCTGATGTGCGGTTGGGCTGATGAGTATCGACATCGGCATTATCGGGCCGGGTAGAAGCGGCAAGACCACCATCTTCAATGCCCTGACCGGAAGCAAAGCTGATGCTGGAGGCTTTGCCAGCGCAGGCCTTCCTGCCCATATCGGCGTGGCCAAAGTCCCCGAGCCGCGCCTCCAGACGCTGGCCGATATGCTACAGCCCAAACGCGTAGTTCCTGCCGAGGTACGTTATATTGACGTCGGTGCTTCCGTGAAAAGCCTGGCGACCGGCAGAGGGCTTGGCGGCGAATTGCTCGGCCAGCTCAGCAATGCCGATGCGCTGATTAACGTGGTGCGGGCCTTTGCCGATGATAGTGTACCCCACCCCGAAGGTAGCCTTGACGTGGAACGAGACATCGCCACCATGAACATGGAACTTATTTTTTCCGACCTCGCTATCATGGAAAGGAGACTGGGGAGAATTGAGGACTCCCTGAAAGGGGCCAAGCCACCGGAGCGCCAGGCCATCCTTCACGAGCAGGAGACCCTGCTGAAGCTCAGGTCGGAACTGGAAAAGGATATGCCGATACGGGCACTATCGCTTGCCGCCGGGGATGCCCGATTGCTCGCCGGCTATCAGTTCCTCACCGCCAAACCTTTGCTCATTGTGGTCAATATCGGAGAGGAACAACTGCCTGAGGTAGCCAGCCTTGAAGTGGAGCTGAACTCCCGCCATGCCCAAAATAAGTCCCGCATCATCGCCCTGTGTGGCAAGCTGGAGATGGAGCTTGGCCAGCTGGATAAGCCGGCTGCCGCCGAGTTCCGCGCCGATTTCGGCCTGACCGAATCCGGACTCGACCGCGTTATCCAGCAGTCCTACGAGCTGCTGGGGCTGGTCTCCTTTTTCTCCACCGCCCATGGTGAGGTAAAAGCCTGGTCTGTTCCAAACGGCACCAGCGCGGTGAAGGCTGCCGGCAAAATTCACACTGATATGGAACGGGGCTTCATCCGGGCCGAGGTCATCAGCTATGATGACCTGGTCAGGTGCGGCAGCCTGTCGGAAGGTCGCAAACACGGGCTGCTCAGGCTTGAGGGGAAAGAATACGTCGTTCAGGATGGCGATGTCATTACCTTCCTTTTCAACGTGTAGGCCGGCTGCCGGCGCCAGCCCGGCGGACAATGAGCTGCAACCCGTCCTGCCCCACCACCGTCACCGCCTCTCCCACCGCGATATTGCCGTCTATTGACTTCGCCCCCCAGAGCTCGCCCTTTATCATTACCTGGCCTTCCGGACTCAGCAGGCTCCTTGCCTTGCCTTTAGTCCCCACCATGGTGGGCAGACCGACCACGGCCTGCCGCCTCAGAACATAGGTAACGAAAATGAAGTCGACCACGGCGAAAACCGCCCAGAAGACCATGACCGCAATCAGCACCCACAGCGGTAACAATATGTCAAATTCCGGCAGCACCCAGCGCCATATGACGTAAAAGGCGGCTTCCACCGCCAGGGTGCTGACAATGGCCAGTATTAATCTTGCTGTGGTCATCTTTTCGTACTATTACTATTTACTTAATTATAGCAGGAGGGAGAGAAGGAGGGTAAATATACGATATGAGCCGGTAAAATTTGCAAATTGACCCTCATTACTATTGACAAATTTTCCATTTAATGGTATTATTATTTTTTGACTATGGCCTCTAAGGGTTCAGCCCTATCATATGTTTCCTTTCATTAAAGGCATTATAACCGTATGCCTCAGTCTGTGAAGTAAAAGATTAGGGATTTTGTTTCTTTTTTAAGGAGAAGGTATATCTATGGTTTCTATTCTACCAGCCAGCCAGCAGACTATTCACCCCGTTCCCAAAAAATCTTACGCCAGATTACCCCAGATTCTAGATGTCCCCAACCTGATTAAAGTCCAGCTGGACTCCTTCCAGCGCTTCCAGGAAGACGGCCTCAAGTATCTTTTCCAGGAAATCTCGCCCATCAAAACGCTGACCAGCAACAAGCTGGAACTCAGCTTCATCGGCTACGAGTTCCGCGAGCCGCGCCAGGGCCATTCCGAGATGGAGTGCCGTGACCGCAATTTAACTTTCTCCGTACCTCTCTATGTCAGGGTACAACTGCTGATAAAAGAGACCGGGGAAATAAAGGAGCAAGACCTCTTCCTGGGTGACATACCACTGATGACGGCCAAAGGCACCTTTATCACCAGCGGTGCGGAAAGGGTCGTGGTGAGCCAGCTATTGCGCTCTCCCGGCGTCTACTTCACCGTTACCGAAGATGTCGCCTCAGGCCGTGGACTCTGCTTTGCCAAGCTGATTCCCACCCGGGGCGCCTGGCTGGAATTCGAGACCAGCAACCGTGACATCATATCCGCCAAGATAGATGGCAAGCGGAAAATCCCCATCACCACCCTGCTCCGCGCCATCGGCTACGGCAGCGATGAGCAGTTGCTGAGCCTTTTCTCCAGCGATGATAGCAACCCGGAACGCCAGTATATCCCCACCACCATTGAGCGCGACCCGCTCATCAAGAATGAAGAGGAAGCCCTGCTTGATATCTACCGCAAAATCAGACCCGGAGAGCTGCCCAACCTGGAGAACGCCAGAAAGCTTATCCAGAACCTGTTCTTCGATTCACTGCGCTATGACCTGGGCACCGTTGGGCGCTACAAGCTCAACAAACGGCTCGGTCTGTTTCGCATCGCTGCGGGGAAAATATTGAAAAGCGTTGAGTCACTGGAGTTGCCCTTCGAAACGGCAGAATTCGTCTCCCGGCTGCGCGAGGCGGGAGAACGAAACGACCGCGAGGTTATCCGGATATTCAAAGACCTCAAATTGGCGCTGGCCAATAAGCTTGACCACCAGGAAGAACTGCTCCAGTTTTATACTCTGCTTGAGGAGACGCTCCGACAATTGGAAGAGCGTGCTCTGACCAGAGACGATATCATTGAGATAGTACGGCACATTATACTGATTAACAGCGGCGCGGACTACGGTGATGATATCGACCACCTCGGCAACCGGCGCGTACGTACGGTCGGTGAGCTGATGCAGACCCAGTTTCACGTCGGCCTGCTGCGACTCGCCCAGGCCGTCCGCGAGCGCATGAGCATCATCGGCACCGAGGCGATTACCCCCAGCGCGCTGGTTAACATCCGCCCCGTCGTAGCCGCAGTCAGAGAGTTCTTCAGCAGCTCGCAGCTTTCCCAGTTTATGGACCAGACCAATCCGCTGGCTGAAATCACGCACAAGCGCCGCCTTTCGGCAATGGGCCCCGGCGGCCTCTCGCGGGAGCGCGCCGGCTTTGATGTCCGCGACGTTCACTTTTCACACTACGGCCGCATCTGCCCCATTGAGACACCGGAAGGCCCGAACATCGGCCTCATCGGCTCGTTGGCCACTTACAGCCGAATCAACGAGTACGGTTTTATCGAGACCCCCTACCTCAAGGTCATCAACGAGATGAATAGCACCGATGAGCGACTAGCCGGCAAGGTAGTCAAGGAGGCAGTCGTCGATAGCAAGGGAATTACCATAGCCAAAGCAAACGCTACCGTAACTCCGGCATTAGCAGCCAAACTGGCCAAGCTATCCGATACCAGAGTCAAAATACAGCCCTTTGTTTCCGATGAAATTATCTACTTATCGGCGGATGAGGAAGAGGAATTTACCATAGCCCAGGCAAACGCCAGCCTCGGCGATAACAACCAATTCCTGGAGGAAAGGATTGAGGCCAGACAGGGCAACCACTACCTGCTGGAAACGGCGGACCACATAGACCTGATAGACGTTTCCCCCAAGCAAATTGTCAGCGTGGCCACGGCATTGATTCCCTTCCTCGAGCATAATGATGCCAATCGAGCTTTAATGGGGGCTAACATGCAGCGACAGGCAGTGCCCCTGCTCGCTCCCGAGGCGCCCCTGGTGGCCACAGGCATGGAGACAGAGGCCGCCAGACACAGCGGCCAGATTATCTTCGCCCGAAATGCCGGGGTCGTTACCGAAATCGGCAGCGTCAACGATGCCGGTGCCGAAGCCAAATATCGCATCGTCATCACCACAGATAACGGTGGCAAAGACGAATATGAACTGATGAAATTCCTCCGTACCAATCAGGGAACCTGCATCAACCAGCGTCCTCTGGTAGACAGAGGTGACCGCGTTGAAACCGGCCAGGTAATTGCTGATAGTTCGGCTACTGAAGATGGCGAACTGGCCCTCGGCCAGAATGTACTCTGCGCCTTCATGAGTTGGGAAGGCTATAATTTCGAGGACGCTATCATCATAAGCAGCCGCCTCGTGGAAGACGACAAGTTCACCTCAATTCACATTGCCAAACATGAGATAGAAGCCCGCGATACCAAATTGGGCCCGGAAGAAATTACCCGCGATATCCCCAACGTGGGCGAAGAGAGCCTTCGCGAGCTCGATGAGATCGGTATCATCCGCATCGGTGCCGAGGTAGGGCCCGATGATACACTGGTCGGCAAGATAACTCCCCGCGGCGAGACGGAGCTTTCCGCCGAGGAGAAACTGCTGCGGGCCATTTTCGGTGAGAAAGCCCGCGATGTGAAAGATACCTCACTGCGTGTTCCACACGGCGAATGGGGCAAGGTTATCAATGTAAGAGTATACTCCCGCCGGGATAGCGGCGATGACCTTCCCGCCGGGGTCAATGAATGGGTTCAGGTATGGATTGCCCAGAAACGAAAGGTCTCCGTGGGTGACAAGCTAGCCGGACGCCATGGCAATAAAGGTGTCATCGCCCTCATCGCTCCCAAAGAGGATATGCCGTTTCTGCCCGATGGCACGCCGGTTGATATCATCCTCGACCCGATTGGTGTCCCGTCCCGAATGAACATCGGCCAGGTTCTGGAGACCCATCTTGGATGGGCCGCCCAGACACTCGGCTTCAGAGTGCTCACACCGGTCTTTGACGGGGCCAATGATGTGGCCATCGAGGACGCCCTGGCCAGAGTCTGGATCGCCCATAAAGCCGCCGCGGTTGATTACGCACCGGAAAAGCAGGCAGCAATTAAGCTGGAGATGGCCAAGGCATGGGTTGACAGCCACGGATATGATGGCGAGCAGGTTTTCAACGACAGTTATCTTGGAAAAGCTAGGGAAGTCTGCCTGCGCATCTGGCTGGAGGAGCTTGGCATACCAAGCCGTAAATTGAGCATACACGAGTTAATGGAGGCGGCGGAGAAGGCTAATCTGGAAAGTAAGTCTCCTCCTCCTACCTTCGGCAAGGTGGTTCTGCGGGACGGAAGAACGGGCGAGCCGTTTGACCAGCCGGTAACAGTGGGCAATATCTATATGATGAAGCTCATCCACTTGGTTGAGGACAAGGTTCACTCTCGCTCCACCGGCCCGTATTCTCTGATTACGCAGCAGCCTCTGGGCGGCAAGGCCCAGTTCGGGGGCCAGCGCTTCGGGGAAATGGAGGTATGGGCACTGGAAGCTTATGGGGCGGCCCATAACCTCCAGGAGATGCTGACCATAAAGTCAGATGACGTCACCGGGCGGGCCAAAGCCTATGAAGCCATTATCAAGGGGGACGATATCCTCCAGCCTGGAGTGCCGGAATCATTCAAGGTCCTGGTCAAAGAACTGCAGAGTCTGGGGCTGGCTCTTGAGGTCATCAACGAGAGAGAAGCCGGCGTGAGCGCTGGTGAAGAAGCAATTGAAGAAGTCCCAAGGCTGGAAGCTGACTCTCCTCAAATAGAAGAGACGACGGAGCTGGAAACCAGGCCAACCTTGAGTGAAGATGAAGAGACTCCAAAAGCGGATACCGAGCCGGTTGCGAATGAGGAGACCGCCAAACAGGAAACCGAAGTCAACGCGAGTGAAGATACGTCTTTGAGAGAGGTAACGGAAGAAGATGCTGGAAATTAATGATTTTGATGCCGTGCGAATTTCCCTGGCCTCACCAGAGCAGGTCCGGAGCTGGTCATACGGGGAGGTAACCAAGCCTGAAACCATAAACTACCGCACGCTGAAGCCAGAACGAGATGGTCTGTTCTGCGAAAGAATCTTTGGCCCGACCAAAGACTTCGAATGTTACTGCGGCAAATACAAGAAAATCCGCTACAAGGGCGTCATCTGCGATAAGTGCGGCGTTGAGGTCGCCCGGGCCAAGGTGCGCCGGGAGCGCATGGGCCATATCGAGCTGGCGTGTCCGGTAAGCCATATCTGGTTCGCCAAAGGAACGCCCAGCCGCCTGGGGCTTCTGCTTGACCTCTCGCCGCGCAGCCTGGAACACGTGCTCTACTTTTCCAATTACATCGTTACCGCGATTAATGAAGAAGCACGCGATGAAGCCATCAGACAACTTCAGGAAACTGTCTCCAGCGAAATCGCCGAACGCCAGAAAGCAGTTGACGACAAAATTACCCAGATGGAGAAGGAAGAGTCAAGCGTTGAGGATATCAATCAGCTGAGGCGTCATTTCACCGAGGAAAAGATACAGCTTGAGGAAAAACTGGCCAGCGAGGTGGAACGGCTGAAGAATCTTTATGTGAAAGAGATGCTGAGCGAGAGCCAGTACCACGAATTGAAACAGAAACACAGAGACGTTTTTGAAGCCGGTATGGGTGCGGAAGCCATCCTGCAGATAATCAGGGATCTCGACATGGACAAGGTGCGCAATGACCTGCTTCTGGAAACCCTGTCTTCTTCCGGCCAGAGGCGCAAGAAAGCGAGCAAGCAACTGCGGGTGGTGGAGGCGTTCCGCAACAGCGGCAATAAACCGGAATGGATGATACTGACGGTTCTGCCGGTACTCCCCCCTGACCTGCGGCCCATGGTCCAGCTTGATGGCGGCCGATTCGCCACCAGCGACCTCAATGACCTGTACCGGCGGGTTATCAACCGCAATAATCGCCTGCGCCACCTTATTGAAATCGCGGCACCGGAGATTATTATCCGCAATGAGAAGCGGATGCTGCAGGAGGCTGTTGACTCACTTATCGACAACGGCCGCCGCGGTCGGGCTATCTCGGTAAGCGGCAATCATAAATTGAAATCGCTCTCCGATATGCTCCGTGGTAAACAGGGCCGCTTCCGCCAGAACCTGCTGGGAAAGAGAGTCGACTACAGTGGCCGCTCCGTTATCGTCGTCGGCCCGGAACTGGGGCTGAACCAGTGCGGCTTGCCCAGACGCATGGCCCTGGAGCTTTTTAAACCCTTCGTCATGCACCGTCTGGTAATGCAAGGTCTCGCCCCGAATATCAAGAGCGCCCGGCGCCTGGTGGAAAGAGCCAAGCCGGAAGTCTACGATATACTCGAGGAAGTGGTGAAGGAACGTCCGGTCTGGCTGAACCGTGCTCCCACCCTGCACCGCCTCAGCATCCAGGCATTTGAGCCGGTGCTCATCGATGGCAGTGCCATCCAGATTCACCCCTTGGTCTGCTCGGCATTCAACGCCGACTTCGATGGCGACCAGATGGCCTGTCATATCCCGCTCTCCAAAGCCGCTGTACGTGAGGCGAGGGAGCTCTCCCTCAGCCAGCACAACATGTTGCTTCCCAGCAGTGGCGAACCAACGGTCACGCCCACCCTCGATATGGTGTTCGGCTGCTACTACCTCACCACAGAAAGACCGGGAGCCAAGGGGGAAGGCAAACGGTTCGGTAGCTTTGATGAAGCCAAGCTCGCCTATGAACTGGGCAATCTCGACCTCAGGGCTAAAATACTGGTCCGAGACCAGAGCCAAGACGGGCAGGAAATTGAGACCACAGCAGGCCGTATTCTATTCAACGAAGTTCTCCCCGCGGAGCTTGGTTTCCAGAACAGAATAATCGACAAGTCGGGACTCAAGCAGATTGTCTCGGAGTGCTGCCGGATACTCAATGATGAAGAAACGGCCAGAGTCCTCGATAGCATCAAGGAACTCGGCTTCCATTACGCTACAAAATCGGGCATTACCATTGCCATGAATGACATTGAGGTGCCGGAAAGCAAAGCCAAGCTGCTCGAGGAAGCGGAGGAGAGAATAGCCATCATTGAGAACCAGTATAATCGCGGTCTGATAACCGAAGACGAGCGGTATAACGGCGTTGTCGGCGCCTGGATGGAAACCATGGACCGCATTACCAATACCATCTCAGAGACTCTGGACCGCTATGGCGGCATTTACATGATGGCCACCTCCGGGGCCAAAGGTAATATCTCCCAGATAACTCAGATGGCCGGTATGCGCGGCCTAATGACCGACCCCTCCGGTAAAATCATCGACTTCCCCATCAAATCGAGCCTGCGTGAAGGACACTCTGTCCTCGAGTACTTCATCTCCACGCACGGTGCGCGCAAGGGTCTGGCCGATACTGCACTAAGAACTTCGGACAGCGGCTATCTTACCCGGCGCCTCATTGACGTGGCGCAGGATGTCGTCGTCTTCGAGGAGGACTGCGGCACTGTCGATGGTATCTGGATTTCAGAACCCAAGGAAAAAGCGCTTCTTCCCTCGTTTGCGGAACGCATGACCGGCAGGCTGGCAGCAAGCCAGATAACCCGTCCGGAAACAGGGAAGGTCATGGTTGACCGCAATGAGGAGATAGATGAGCGAAAAGCAGCGGAAATAATTGACGCTGGAATTAACCGGGTGCACGTGAGGTCGCCTCTCTCCTGCCAGTCCAAACGAGGCACCTGCCAGATGTGCTACAACCGTGACCTGTCTCGTGGCCGGCCGGTTGAACTCAATACCGCCGTGGGAATCATCGCTGCCCAGAGCATCGGCGAACCAGGCACCCAGCTGACGTTGCGCACCTTCCACACCGGCGGCGTGGTCGGCCTGGACATCACCAGCGGTCTGCCCAGGGTAGAAGAGCTCTTTGAAGCCAGAACCCCCAAAGGTCAGGCCATTATCTCCGAAATAAGCGGCACCGCTGATGTCATTCAGGATGAGCAAGGCAGGAGAGTAAAAATCACCAGTTCCGAAACCTACCATGATGAGTATGCCCTGCCTTCCGGGTGGAAGGTAGTGGTCAATGATAAACAGTGGGTAGATATCGGCACGGTGCTGGCAACCCCGGCTGCCCCCAAGGAAGCTAAAGGTAAAACCAAAGGCGAAAGCAAAGAGGTTTCCAAAGAGGTGACACCCATTGTGGCGCGCATTGCCGGCGAGGTTAGTATCAAGAAAAAGGGCCAGCTAACCATCAGCTATGAAGAGAGGGAGGAACGGGTGTACACTGTTCCCACCGCCGCCGGCATCAGAGTCCAGGCCGGGGATTCGGTGCAGGCTGGCCAGCAACTTACCGATGGCTCGGTGAACCCGCAGGATATATTGCGCATTCTCGGTCGTGAGGCCGTGCAGCAATACCTAGTTGATGAAGTCCAGAAAGTGTACCGCTCTCAGGGCGTGAACATAAACGATAAGCACATCGAGATTATTGTCCATCAGATGCTGACCAAAGTGCGCATCGACTCCGCTGGTGACACCGACCTGGTGCCTGATGAGCTGGTAGACAAGTTTGTCTACGAGGACATCAATGCCAAGGTGCTGGCCGAAGGTGGCGAACCGGCCACCGCGCACACGGTGCTGCTGGGCATAACCAGGGCATCGCTGAACACGGATAGCTGGCTGGCAGCGGCCTCCTTCCAGGAGACAACCAGAGTGCTTACAGAAGCGTCCGTATACGGTAAGATAGACAAACTGGTCGGCCTCAAAGAAAACGTCATCATCGGAAAATTGATTCCCGCTCATTACCTGCAACTGGAAGAGGCACCCGCGGCGCTTCCCGAAGAATCAGAAGTATTGCTGAACTTGTCATTGGGTGAAATGACTGAAGAAGCATCAGGCACGATGGTCGCCCAAGAGCCGCAGGAGCTTTTGGACCAGCTCCTTGGTGAAGAGAACCGGGAGACCTCCGATATGCCAGCCCAAGAAGAGGAAACAGGTTTATCCGACAGTGAAGATGATGAGCCAAAGTCAGAGGATTAACGGGGGTGAGGTTTAAATAGCTCGCATTATATCAGGTAAACCCAGCGCCGAAGATGCCCCCCTTGAAACCAGCCTGCGGCCGCACCGCCTCGATGAGTTCATCGGTCAGGAAAAGATCAAAGAGAACCTGAGCATTGCCATCGCCGCGGCTAAAGGTAGAGGTGAGGCACTGGACCACGTGCTGCTTTACGGGCCGCCGGGGCTGGGAAAGACAACCCTCGCCCACATCATTGCCGCCGAAATGGGAGTGAACGTCCGGGTTACCTCAGGGCCCGCCATTGAACGCACCGGCGACCTCGCCGCCATACTGACCAACCTGCATGCTCACGACAATCTCTTTATCGATGAGATTCATCGCCTCAGCCGCGCTGTTGAGGAAATCCTCTATCCGGCGATGGAGGATTATGCCCTCGATATCATCATCGGCAAAGGCCCTGGCGCCAGAAGCCTGCGGCTCAACCTACCTGATTTCACCTTGGTCGGTGCCACCACCCGCTATGCCCTTCTCAGCCCTCCCCTCCGCGACCGTTTCGGTGCTGTCTACCGGCTCGATTTTTACGACCAGAAATCAATAGAGGTCATTCTGCACCGCTCCGCCCGCATCCTGCAGATTGAGGCAGAGGGAGAAGGGCTGAAGGAGATCGCCCGCCGCGCCCGGGGGACACCGCGCGTGGCCAATCGGCTGCTCAAACGGGTCAGAGACTACGCCCAGGTGATAGGCGATGGTAAAGCTACATATGCGGTGGCCGCCGAAGCGCTGGCCAAGCTCGAGGTTGATTCCATCGGCCTAGATGAAGTCGACCACAAGCTGCTGCGGACGATTGTGGAAAAATTTAACGGCGGCCCGGTAGGTCTGGAGACCCTGGCCGCCGCCATCAGCGAGGAGTCAGACACCATTATGGATGTCTATGAGCCCTACTTGCTGCAGCTGGGCTTTCTGGAGCGCACCCCACGCGGCCGCACCGCCACCCAGCATGCCTACCAGCATCTCGGACTGCCCTATAATAAAGAGAGACCGCCCCAGGGCACTTTATTATAAGCGCCTCTCTTTATTTATAGGCCTCTCGGGGCGGGCAGAAGACATCCAGGGCTATGCAACCCGCCGCACCGGCAGTGCCGCCGTGGTTGGTGCCGGATGCAACCGAGTACATGCCCCCTTTTTTCACCAGTCTGGTCTCATCCCCTATGGTAAATTCAATTTCACCTTCCAGGATGAGCCCCATCTGCTCCTCGACATGGTTGTGGAGCGGGGCCACCGCATTGGGCTGCAAGGTAACATGGGAGAACATTAGGCGCTGCCCTGATACCACATGCACCTGGAACCCCGGTGCCGGCTCGAATACCTTAAAATCCTGTGGAAAATCATAGAACATTTTCCACCTCCTGAGGTTATTTAGCCCAGAAATATTACTAACACGTCCAGCCTAAACTCCTTCGAGCGTGGCGAACTGCGCCATGGCGTCGTAGTTGTAGTCTTTGGCCGAGCTGACCCGCAACTTATCCGGCTGGCTTACCGGGGGCTCTCCTTTGATTGACTTTACCAGCTCAAAGGCTTTCTCCACCCGTTGCTCATCACCCTCCAGTGCCAGCGCTATTGCCCCTTCTGAACCGCCGACACCGCCGGAAGCGAGATGGTACGCCCGGGCACCGGTCATGAAACCGATGGCCTGGATTTCGGTAACCACTTTACCCAGCACCACTGGCATCAGCCGTGCCGGCAGTCCCATGCTGTATTTAAAATAATAGTGTCCAGTATGTTTGGCCGCCTCAATCACCGACGGCACGAGCTTCTCCAGCCCTATGGGCATAATCAAATGCGAGCCGCGCGGCGTCACAATGGGCCAGCACATCCCGATGGTGCCCCCTTTCATTCCGGAGGCGAAAATACCGGCATTGCCCTCCATGTCTATGGCATTGCCTCCCTTGATGAAGACATCGTCCGGACCAAAATCGAGTATTTCCACATTGGAATCAGCCCCCTCCACCACCTTGCCTTTGCGGACAACGTGTACAGTGCAGGGCGGCGGGCCGGGGTTGGCGTTGGTTATGCCACCGCAGATAAGTCCTGCCGTCTGGTTGGCCCTGTTCTCTATCTTTATCCCGAAGAGCTCTTCGCTGACAAAGGCATTGGTGATACCGCGCCCGATGATAATCATGCCGTTTTTGTAGGCGTTCTGCACCTCGGGCAGTGCCACCGTGGCTTTCGCCAGCAGCCTTCTCGACTCCGCCGGGTTCAGCACCACCAGAGCTGAAATCTGCTTCTGCCCATGCTCGGGCTGCGGATACTGTACTTCGTAAAACATTGGCCACCTCCTGGAAAAATTTGTCCTATTCTAGCATTTTTCATCATTTATTCAAAACCCATTATGGCTAGACAGCAAGCTTTGCGCCTTACCATGCGATTGTTTACAATGGTAATGATGAAATCGGTGCTGGTACACATCTGCTGCGCACACTGCGCTGCCTACACCATCAACCACTGGCGGGAACAGGGATATGCCGTCAGTGCGTTCTGGTACAACCCCAATATCCACCCCTATACGGAACACGAACGACGACTTGAGGCAATGAAAGCACTGGCAACGCAAATGGAATTCCCTCTGATTATCAGCGAGGGCTTCCAAATCATCGAATACTTCCGCAGGGTGGTCGGTCAGGAAGGCGACCGCTGCCGCTATTGCTTTCAATTGCGCCTCTCCCGAACCGCTGATGC
>CAYFVI010000221.1:0-2261 GCA_964346525.1 uncultured Dehalococcoidaceae bacterium | reverse complement strand
ACAATCATGACCACCACGCTTATATCCTGGAAAATGAGCAGGGCAATCATGATTCTTCCCTGAACCGAAGTCAGCTCTCCCCGCTCCATCAATACCTTCAAACATACGGCAGTGCTGCTGAGCGAGATTATCAGGCCGAACAGAGCCGCCTGAGCTAATGGCCACTGGAACAGGGTAACTCCAACGAGCAATCCCAGACTAAAGGTAGCGGTAATCTGGATGAAGCCACCCCACAGTCCAAGCCTACCCACATCGCGCAGTTGAGCCAGCGAAATCTCCAGCCCCAGGGTGAACATGAGCAGGGCAACACCTATGGTCGCCGCCGCTTCAATTATCTCTAAATCGCCGACCCAGCCCAGGGCGTGAGGCCCAACCGCCACCCCGATTATCAGGTAGCCCAGTATCACCGGCTGCCTCAAACGGTGGGCTACCATTCCGCCGACCAGGCCGGCCGCCAGCAGGATAGCAAATGTTACTACCGGGTCTAATCCCTCCATCTTTCTACACCATCAGAGACTACAGCGTTATTTTATCATAAGAACCGCTGCCCACCCGCACCAATAAATAATTCTTTGGGCTGAACAGGATTGCCGAATGCAAGCTTCAACCGGATACTGTCGTAGCGGCCTGAGCAGCCGCTCTCATTTCCCGGATTGGTGGGTGGTAAGCTGCCTTTCCCGTACTTCGGGATTGGAGTAGTCAGGGAGGAGCATTGGGGCCACACGGTCGGTTACAATGCCCGCTTCTTCCAGTTCCTGCTGATAATCCCTGACGTGCTGCAGCGATAGCCTGCCATCTCTGGCTTTACCTTTGGCGTATTCCGCCGCGCTCTCCCCGGTGATACGCCCGAAGACCAGGACATCGAGCAGGGAATTGCCTATCAGGCGGTTTTCGCCGTGTACGCCGCCGCTGACTTCCCCGGCGATGAAAAGCCCCGGTACAGACGTCTCCCCACGGGCATTGTATTCCAGTCCGCCGTTCTGGTAATGAAGCGTGGGGTAAACCAGCATCGGCTCTTTGGCAATATCGATGCCGAACCGCCGGTAAACGATGAATTTGCCCAGGAATTCCCGCTCCACCGTGCCCTCGCCCATCATTATGTCGATCATGGGCGAATCGAGCCATACCCCCAGTTTTCCGGTGGGCGTGGGAACACCCTTCCCCACCTCCAGACACTCCCTGATTATGGCCGATGACTCCACATCCCTCGGCTCGCGCTCGTTGACGAATTGCTCTCCATCGATGTTAACCAGGTTCGCCCCGGCACCGCGGAACTTCTCCGTGATGAGGATACCTTCGACCTGCTCGGGAAAGACGACGCCGGTGGGGTGGTACTGGACAGTATGCAGCAGCTTGAGTTTCACCCCGGCCCGGTAGCCCAGGACAATGCCATCAGCCGTGGCCCCGTAGTGATTGGTGGTCATGAACCCCTGGATATGAAGTCGACCGCTGCCACCGGTAGCCAGAATGAGCGCCCTGGCCTTGACTATCATATACTCCTCGGTTTCCAGATTGTAGAGTACGGCGCCGGCGCAGCCGCCGTGTTCATTCAAAATGAGCTCGATGGCAGGCGCAAATTCCAGGACGGTGATATTCTCGCGATTGCGGGCTTCGTCACGTATGGTGCGCATAATCTCGGCGCCGGTGATATCGCCACAGGAGTGCATCCGCTTTCGACTGATTCCCCCGCCGAGCAAAGTATTCAGCCTCCCATCAGGAGATTTGGAGAACATCACCCCCAGTCCTTCCAGCCACCTGAGCACTTCCGGTGCCTGGGTAACCAGGGTACGGACAAGCTCCGGCTCGTTCTTGAAGTGACCGCCGCCAACCGTGTCCAGATAATGCACGCAGGCCGAGTCCTTCTCTATCTTGGTGGCCGCCTGAATGCCACCTTCCGCCATCATGGTGTTGGCATCGCCATGGCGCAGTTTGGTGGCCACTATAACCCCGGCGCCGTTCTGCTCAGCAAGCAGGGCCGCGGCCGTCCCAGCGCCGCCGCCACCTATTATCAGGATATCGGTTTCCATGTCCACACGGGAAAGGTCAATCCGGTCTGGATTTATCCAGCTCCTTGCCTCAAGTAAATCAGCAAATTCGTGGGCAATCCGGTAGCCTTGGCTCGGCCCCACCTTCAGCTCCCGCCGTCCCCCTTCTTTGTAATCGGGATGGTGCTTCCTCAATATCGCCTCGGCCTCATCCAGCGACATCCGGGGGAATTCCTCTCACCGCTTTTTCCGCGACAGCCTCTCCGGCCTGGCCTT
>CAYFVI010000220.1:0-2425 GCA_964346525.1 uncultured Dehalococcoidaceae bacterium | reverse complement strand
CGATAATCCGTGCTGATGGGCGTTACCCAGTTAGAAGTGTGGTCGCTCAGGTCCTTCATGGCGAGCGGCCCGCCGTGCTTTTGAGAGCAGGCCACGATTGCTTTCGCTATTTCGCCCCGGTAGAATATGTCTCTCCCTTCGCGCGCTATCTTTTTCAGGGTATCCGCCAGATCAGACTGCACGAATATCTCGCCGGGCTCGGGCGCCCTTCCCCCGGACAGATAGGTCCTGCTGGCAGCAGTGTCCTTTTCCAGCTTTGGCTGGCTGTCCTGCCACCTATTAGCCGTTATCTCGGTAACCGGATATCCCTTATCGGCCAGAGCAATAGCCGGAGCCAGCACCTCGTCCAGCTTCATCGTACCGCAAGATTCCAGCAAAGTGCACCAGCCGTCCAGTGTCCCCGGGATGGTAACGGTCTGGATACCAGTTTCCGGCATCTTTTGCAAGCCCATGCTTCTCATCTTTTCGCGGCTGGCGGCATACGGGGCACGTCCGCTGGCATTCAGCGCTTTCAATTCCCCGCTCTTATGGAGATATACCAGCGCGAAGAGGTCGCCGCCCAGCCCGGTCATCATCGGCTCCACCACGTTCAGGGCAGCGGCGGTGGCGATGGCAGCATCAACGGCATTGCCGCCCTTCTGGAGCATGCTCACCCCGGCCTGGGTCGCCAGGTATTGACTCGATGCCACCATGCCGCCGGTGCTGGTGACAGCAGTACGACGCGAAGGAAATAGGTATTTCATGCACTTATTTCTCCTTTTCTCCACTCTATCAGGTAAAATAGCCAACCGTTACTATAATAACACCAGTTTGAATCCCTTTCCAAAGACCGAAGTCTTTCCTGTCGGTGGAAAACGATAGTCTATTGGGCTAGAATATGGGACGGTCACTGTTGAAATAAAGGAAAGGAGTCGACATGCCCAAGCTATCAGAAAAGGAAATGCTGGAGAAATTACGCGGCTTCAATACCCCCTCAGTCACCAATATCGTGGCCACCTATCCGAACAACCCCCTCTGCCTGGGACTTTACGAGCCCTGGCGCCAGAACTGGTACACCGACCAGTCGGTACGCTGCCTCTTCCCTGAGCTGAGGGCAAGAATTGGATATGCCGTGACCGTGGCCTTCGCCCTGCCCAACCCGAACTACAAACGATGGACACTGATAGACCTCCTCCAGGTCATCCATGAAGCGAAAAAACCGACGGTCCTGGTCATCAAGCAGGATTTCCCGCCGGAGATACTGCCCAAAGTGGGGCTGGCTGGAGGCCAGTTCACCTCCGCCCTCAAAGCCTGCGGTGTGGTGGGGGTGGTCACCGACGGCCCGACCAGGGACATCGATGAAATACGGCATCTGGATATGGCATATTTAACCACCGGAATTACGCCGGGACATGGTGAGATGGCGATAAGCGCCGTTAACGCTCCGGTATCCGTCGCCGGCATGGATGTTTCCCCCGGCGATGTGGTACATATGGATGAAAACGGCGCCGTCAAATTCCCTGCCGATAAACTGGCTGATATCTGCCGGAATATCGATGCCTTTACATCAAAAGAGCAAGAACGTGCCAACAAGGTTCTGGCGGCGAAAACGTTTGCCCAGATAAAAGCGGCCTGGCAGAGGGAAGACCTGCCCAATTAACCCAGCTTGGCGTCCTGTATGATTTCCGCCATCCACCGCGCCGCTTTGCCCACCACTTCCGGGCAGTGGACATCGTGAGCGCCGGCATCTTGGAATTTCTGGTATTCCTGCGGGTCAGCCAGATAATAATATCGACCCATCACCTTGGTCTGGATATTGCGGCAGATAATGGAGCCGTACTCGTCAATGAATCTCTGGCGCAGTTTTCCGGCCAGCTTATGGGTGGTGAAACGGACGCCCTCCGGGTCAGTGAAGTTGTCCCTCTCCCGGCCTACCAGATGGCCCAGTACCATGAGGGCACCGACATAGGCGCCACAGCCGCCCTCGCTGGACATCGCCGAGCCCCCGGAAAGCCCCGTGGCCGACTTGAAAATATCATCGTTTCTGACGTCGAAAACGTCCTGAAGAGCGGCAATCACGCACTGGCTGCAGCCGCGATAGGTCTTTTCATAGTGCTTGCCAAGTTCGTAAGCCTTTTCCGCAATGTTCTCCACCATAATTCCCACCCCCTTTGTACTCAATTCAGCTTAATGGCCAGACCCATTGTAGCAACTACCGTCATCGACTTCAATACAGCGCTTATCCCCGTCTCGTTATCTCTGCCCTGGCTGGCTGAATTGGGGGCGGTACGGGGCGGTGGCCACAATGACTTCCACGTCTACTCCGGTTGCGTCTTCGGTCCGGGCGGCGATTTCATTCAGCTTCTCCGCCGGCACTTCTCTCAGTGACGAAGCTGCGGACGGTCGGTGGAGGGAGTAAATCTGGGCTTTTATCGGTTTAATTTCC
>CAYFVI010000219.1:0-3475 GCA_964346525.1 uncultured Dehalococcoidaceae bacterium | reverse complement strand
TGTGATTGATTCTTCCGGGCTGCCGAACTCAGAGCTCCGTTTTGTCCTGACCTCAACAAAGACCAGGCAGTCTTTCTGGAGGGCAACGATATCGATTTCCCCTTCCGGGCAACGGTAATTGTTCTGCATGATGCGATATCCCCGCTTTTTCAGAAACTCCACCGTCAGTTTCTCCCCCAAGTTACCCGTTTCCTGGCGTTTCATGATGCCTGCCTATAGAAAGAACCTGACCGGCTCAAAGGTCCGCCGGTGGATGGGAGAGGGCCCCAGCTGTGACAGGCCCGTTACATGTGCCTCCGTGCAGTATCCTTTATTTTCCGCCAGCCTGTATCCGGAATAAAGTCGGTCCAGTTTAACCATCATCTGGTCCCGGGCCACCTTGGCCACGATGGAGGCACAGGCAATGGAATAGCACTTGCCGTCGCCGTCAACAATACCTTTCTGCGGCAGAGGTACCGCCGGCAGGTGTAAGTAGTCGATGAGCAGGTATTGCGGCGGTATTGACAGTCTCTCTATGGCCAGCTTCATGGCCAGCATGCTTGCCCTGACTATGCCCATGGCATCGATAAGCCGGTGGCTCACCGCCCCGATGCCGAATGATATCGCGGTTTCCCTGATATTTCTGGCGAGAACCTCGCGTGTCTCCGGGTTCAGCTCTTTGCTATCCCTGACCTCGGCCAGCCAGGACACACGGAGGTTGTCCGGCAGGATGACCGCAGCGGCCACCACCGGGCCAGCAATGGAGCCCCGCCCAACCTCATCCACCCCGGCAATGAGCCTTATCCCCCGGGCCAGCAGCGCCTCTTCCTCGGTATAGGATGGTCTTTGGCCGATATTTGACAACTCCATCCCCTTTGTCCCCTTCCCCTTGGTAAAGGGAAGGGGAAGATATTAAGAAGAGGGGCTTAGCCCCTCTTAAACACCCTTTAAGCCCTAAGGCTTTTTCGAGAGCAGCTTTCTGACCCTATCCCAGATTATGCCGGCAATCTCCTCTTTGCTCTTCTCCGCATCCACCACCAGCCATCTATCGGGTTCGGCTTCGGCCAGCGCGAGGTATCCCCGTCGTACCCGCCGGTGAAAGGCGATATCCTCCTGCTCGAAGCGGTCCTGTTTCCTGTCCTCTTTCCGGGCAAGCCCCGCCTCCACAGGCAAATCGAGCAGGACGGTCAGGTCAGGCCGTACTTCCTGAACCGCCGCCTCATTGACCGCCTTAACCATATCTACATTTAACCTTCTTCCATGGCTCTGATAGGCCGTTGTTGAATCAGCGTAGCGGTCGCAGATGACGGCCTTGCCGCTCTGCAGATTGGGCTTGATAATTTCATCAACAAGCTGCGCCCGGGAGGCATTGAACAGCATCAGTTCCGCCAGCGGCGATATGCCCAAGTCCTTTCCCCACTTCAACCAGCGTGCAATCTTTCTGCCCAGCGCGGTAACTCCCGGTTCATGAGTTAATATTACCGGAACCGCCATCTGATAAAGCCTCCGGTACAGCGCCCTGGCCTGAACGCTTTTACCGCTTCCCTCCCCACCCTCAAAGGTAATGAATAAAGCCATACTATGCTATCCCTTATATATCCTCACCCTTCGGTTCGGGTCTTTGCCTTCGCTCTTTGAGGCCATTTCATTCCTCTCCGCGATGAGGTGCTGCAGGCGGCGGATGTAGGCGCTCTGCGGGCTGAGCTCGACCTCGCCGTTTTTGCCGCTCCTTATCTGTTCCACCGCGGTCTCAGCCTCGGCCAGCGCTACCTGGAACGAGTCACGCCTGCCCGGGCCGACGGTCGGATATATATTCTGCAGCATCTGCCTTATCTGGGGCGGGGTGTTGCTTTTCAGAACGTAAATGGGCAGGCTGGCCGCCTCGGCGTCCCTGACCTTCTGCGGCTTGCGGCGGTAGTAGTTCTTGGAGGTGACAAAGAGGTTGGCCTCGGGCAGGTTTTCCACGATGTCCAGGCTCAGGTTCATCTCCCGGGCCATATACTCCATCCGGGCGCGATTCACGCCAAAGAGATAAATACGGTACTGATCACGACCGGCTGGCTTCTTCTCTTTGCCCTTTTTCAATTCCGCCAGCGGTTTCTCCACCTTCACCTCACCGCTTTCATCCAGCCACCTTATCTCCGTGTCAACGGGCTGGCCCCGCAGGGTAGTGTCAACCGCAGCGGCGACGTCCGGATGAATGGCCACGCGGTCCCTTTCCTGAATCTCAACCACGATGTCGAAGGTGGGTGGAGACGTCCGCTCCAGTATCGATTTCTGGGTGCCCCTCCGCCGCGCCTCCTCATCCCCCAAGGTGACCGACTGTATGCCGCCGATGAGGTCGGCAAGGGTGGGGTTCAGCATCAGGTTTTCCAGGGTATTGCCGTGGGCGGTGCCCACCAGCTGTACTCCGCGCTCGGCGATGGTGCGCGCCGCCTGCGCTTCGAGTTCGGTGCCTATCTCATCAATGACGATGACCTCGGGCATATGGTTTTCCACCGCCTCAATCATCACCGCATGCTGCATGGCCGGCGTCTTTACCTGCATCCTGCGGGCACGGCCGATGGCCGGATGAGGGATATCGCCGTCTCCGGCAATTTCATTGGAAGTATCGACAATGATAACGCGTTTGTTTATATCGTCGGCCAGCACCCGGGCCACTTCCCGCAACATCGTCGTCTTGCCCACCCCGGGACGTCCCAGCAGCATGACGCTCTTGCCCGACTCCACCAGGTCCTCAATCACCTTTATCGTGCCGAAAACGGCGCGGCCCACGCGGCAGGTCAGCCCGACGATTCTCCCCAAGCGGTTCCTGATGGCGGAGAGGCGGTGCAGCGTCCGCTCAATCCCGGCGCGGTTGTCATCGCCGAAACTGGCGATGCGTGAAACCACGTAATCGATGTCGGTCTCATCAACCTCTCTGGGATTCAGCGTTGCCTCCCGGTTGGGGAAGCGAGCTTCCGGGGGACGCCCCAGGTCCAGCACCACTTCCAGCAGCTCGCTCAGTTCTTTCTGCTCGCAGAGCGGCTTCTTTATACGCGGCGGCAGGATATCAAGCAATGCCTCAAGATCGTCGGTAATTACCTTCTGCAACTACCCCCTCCCGGAATCACTTATTCTTTTCCAGACACAATGTCCAGAAAATATTGATGAAACCTCAGGTCATCCGTTAGCTCGGGATGAAAGGCCAGCACCAGCATTTTACCATCAAGTGCTGCCACAATGGTGCCATCGGCCAGCCGTGCCAGCACCTCCACCGTGCCGTTGACCCGCTCAATCAAGGGAGCGCGGATGAAAACGCCGGGAAATGGCTTCTCCCCCAGGACCGGCACATTAAGTTCCGTCTCAAAGCTCTCACACTGCCGTCCGAAAGCGTTGCGCCTTACGGCGATGTCCATCAGCCCCAGCGACTCGAAGTTCGCGTCGCTGCTTTTCCTGGCCAAGAGTATCATGCCGGCGCAGGTGCCGAACACGGGCATACCATTTTTGACTTTGT
>CAYFVI010000218.1:0-2198 GCA_964346525.1 uncultured Dehalococcoidaceae bacterium | reverse complement strand
CAACAGTCACCCTAGTAAAGGCAAAATGTGGTGTTAGCCATCTTGTTGCGGAGAGCGTAAAACCTTTCCTAGCTGCGCCATTAGAGACATTTTGCATTTCTCTGTGGCTCCATTGTCGGCTTTATAAAGAGCCAGTCAATTATATTCTTATTTGCGTAAATGTCAATAATCCCCGGAATTGGGTATCGCTCTGCGAGGCGGCTTGGCACAATATCGCCTGTGGCGAAGCATCCAGCAACCCCTTAAATGACCAGGCTTAACGCGGCTGGGAGCACCTGAAAATGGACCGGCGTCTCTCCCAGGAGCTCGCCATCAGCTTGTATAGATGTCTGCTGTATCGATTGAATATATACGTCTCTTGCTTTTTTCAAGGTGACTTTGGGATGTGTCAAATGGGTACCTCTGTAGATTCGGGGCAAAGACCTTAAGAGGTCGGGTTTACTCAAATCGTCTATTATCAGTACATCAAGAAGACCGTCTGCAGGATCGGCATGAGGGGCAACCAGCATGCTGCCTCCCCCATACTTCCCGTTGCTTACCATAATCGTGCAAACCTTCCTGTTCTCGGTTTTGCCATCCACTCTTAGAGATACCTGCCGGCCATGGTACAAAAGGAAGGTGGTGAGTAATCCCGCAAGGTAAGACGGCTTGCTGCCTAAAATTTTGAACCTTCGTGTGGTAGTCTTAACTACTTCAGCATCGAATCCCAAGCCGGCAAAGTTGACAAAGAGTCGTTTTGCCTTTCGTCCATTACTGGTATACTCGACCACACCGAGGTCTACTACCAGCTTTCGCGGATTTATAAGACGCTGGCAAGCTTCCTTGAAATGACAGGGTAAGCCAAGGCTGCGAATGTAATCCGAACCGGTTCCGATGCTTATGATGCCTAGCATTACCTCTTTAATGCTGCCGGATTCATATAGGCCGTTCACGATTTCGTTTATTGTCCCATCACCGCCTACCGACACCACCAGCTCATACCCCTTTGCAACCGCTGATTTGGCCAGCTCAGTGGCATGTCCAGGTGATTCGGTTAACTCATGTTCGAATGATAGGCCAATTTTCTTGAGCCAGCGGCTAATCTGCGGCCATTTCTTGGCCGCTCTACCGGCACCAGCCGCTGGGTTGACTATCACTCTTGCCTGTGACAAACGTTTTAACCTCTCCATGGTAGGCTCTCCGTGTCTATCTGGCGACCTATCTCTCTGGCTCTGGTTCTATGTCGGTTAATCAGGATTAAATGCCAATCGCTATAACAATAGATACCTTGAAAAATGAGACCGCCCAGCAATCCGTAGGTTATAGTAGACGTTAAAATGTATATCCCGGTTATTGAGCTGAGACCTATCAGGCATAAAGAGTACAGCCAGTGGTGAAGATGAAGGCCCCACTTTTTAAAGGGAATAACCAGCGACTTTACTTTACCCGGTTCTCCTGCTGATTTACCTGATGCATATTTGGATGTCAAAAAACCGGCAAGCCAGCTTAAGAAAAAGAGATAGCCAAGCATAATAGTGGCAACCATCGTTGCAAGGACAGTGACCAGCTTTTTTATATCCAGCCGATGCCCTGAATAGCCACCAGTAATGTGTGTTGTATTCATTATGAACTCACCGAATACATATAACTTGCTCCGGTAATGTATGGGAGCGCTTAAGATACTCCTGATAATTACGATACTGTTCTACAAACTCCTCTTCACTCACATCCAGCTCCTCACAAATAGCATCTGCTTGATGCCAGAGATATTCCAATCGTGTTTCATTGTTCCAGTGCAGAAAGCCAGCCCGCCGCTCGACTAGGTCTTCCAGGGTACAGGCCATTTCATGGCGGCAAACGTATCTCATCTCAGCGCGAATCAACCCGGCTCTGGAATCCGGGTGCTCACCGAGGAAGATTTTCATAGCTTCAGCACAAATGGCATGGGCGTCCATACCGTAGCGCTGATAAAGAATTCGGAGATATCCGGCTAACGGTGGGCATCGCCGTGCCCAGTGAGCAAGCCCCTCGGCAGCCTCTTCGCTGGTGCCCCCAATGGAGAGCTTGTGCGTCCGGCATGGCGACCACACGCCTGGATGATTCATCGTTTTTGTAACGCAATCGAGAACCCTGATGGCGATAAGTCTCGCCGTGGTCAGCTTGCCACCAACCACGGTAATCAGGCCCGATGGCGCTACTTCGATAACATCTTCACGGCT
>CAYFVI010000217.1:0-3852 GCA_964346525.1 uncultured Dehalococcoidaceae bacterium | reverse complement strand
TCGGATATTTCTTGCCCTTTCCTGTAGTGTATAAAATATCAAGGAGGCTGATAGATGAAGAAAGTAATGATAGCCTATTTCAGTTTAACCGGCAAAACCGAGAAGATGGCGCAATACATAGCTGAGGGTGTGCGCTTCAGCGGGCAGCAAGCCGTGGTCAGAAAAGTATCGGAAATCAAGAGTGCCGATGAGTTGACGGGTTATGACGGCTACATCTTTGGCTCTCCGACTTACCATAGGGATATGGGCGAACCGATGAAAAAATTTCTCTTTCTGGCGCGAAGGGCCAGTCTCGAGGGGAAGCTGGGTGGGGCTTTCGGCTCTTACACTCATAGTGGAGATGCGCCGGCTATAATCTTCGATACCATGCAGTATGTCTATAAAATGGAGCCGTTTGAGCTGGGCGCCCTCAATCTGAAAGAAGCGCTGCTGGAAGAGCCGGGGAGAGGGGAGCCGGTTCATAGACAGTACGTGGCCGGAGAAGTCCATGGCGAAATCCGTGAAGGGATGCGTGCCTGCCAGGACTACGGCCGGGTCTTCGGGGAAAAGCTTGGCACGTAATCCCTGCGGCTATTGAATTTATCAGATATCCAAGGAGGGCTCAGACAATGAAAGTAACTGACCTCAAGACATATGTGGTCGGGACCCCGCCTCCGCACCACGGAGGACGCAACTGGGTATTCCTGAAAATCACCACCGACGATGGCATTGAAGGCTTCGGTGAGGCCTATGCCGTGCCCTTCGACGCGCGCATCGTGGTACACCTGATTGAAGACATGGGCCAGCGGTACGTAATCGGCTGGGACCCGTTCCAGACCGAACTGCTATGGCGGATACTTTACGGAAGTGGCTATGGTCAGCATCCGGACCTGGCCAAGATGGGTGTAATCAGCGCCTTTGAGATGGCATGCTGGGATATCGTTGGCAAGGCAGTTAACCAACCGATATATAACCTTCTCGGCGGGCAGTATCACGAGAAGCTCCGGTCATACACCTATCTGTACCCGGCGGCCGGCGAAGCTGTCCAGGGCGATGTCAGCGTGCACTGCGACCCGGAAAAGGCGGCCAGAAGGGCAATGGACTATATCAAGCAGGGCTTCACCGCGGTAAAACTCGACCCCATCCTCGACCTTATGTCGCCGCTTGACCCGAGAGACCTCCCCCTGGAAGCACTGGCTAACGCCGAGGCGGTGGTCAGGAGTGTGCGGGAGGTCGTGGGGAACAGGTGCGATATACTCATCGGCACTCATGGCCAGATGACCACTCACAGCGCCATCAGGCTGGCCCGGAGGCTTGAGCAGTACGACCCGCTGTGGTTCGAGGAGCCGGTGCCGCCGGAGAATGTCGATGAGATGGCCAGGGTCGCCCGTTTCACCAGTATTCCCGTTGCTACGGGCGAGAGGCTGTCCACGGTGTACGAGTTCGCCGAGTTGCTGGAGAAGCAGGCGGCGGCCATATTGCAGATGGCCCTGGGACGCGTTGGTGGGATAATGGAGGCCAAGACGATTGCCGGGATGGCGGAGGCCCACTATGTCCAGATTGCCCCGCACCTGTTCTGCGGCCCCATAGAAGCCGCCGCCAACATTCAGATAGACACATGCAGCCCCAACTTCCTGATACAGGAAAGCATTGAAACGTGGGGCGGTTTTCACGCGGAGCTTCTAAAGGAGCGGCTCCAGTGGCAGGACGGCTATATCATACCACCCACCGCACCCGGGCTGGGTGTTGAGCTGAACGAAGAGGTGGCGGCCAGGCACCCTTACAATCCGGTTGAGCCCGGACTGTGGCACTGGGACACCCCTCCCGACCTCGGCGGTGAGGAGCTTCTACCCCAACGGCACTAGCAAATATTGGGGTATATCAGGCCATAATTTAATTTGCCGGTGTATTAATATACGCATCTATATGTCCAGATAATCACTGAGATGTCTTCGTACTGACTCTCTGTCCAGTAAGCTCATACTCGTTGCATTATCTGATGTGCTCTGGTCTGAAGTTGGCCTTTTTGTATTAGGTCAGTCGTGCGGCAGTGAAAACAGGTCTGTTCTCACTCAAAAAGGGGGGTACTTTACCGGTCAAAGACAAGTGATAATGACATTGATATTTCTTACTTTGTCGATTAAAATAGTCAAGAAATCATTTTTATTATCTAAAGTAAACGATGAAACTTTCTACTAGGGCACAGTATGGCACCAGGGCACTGCTGGACATAGCCATCCACAGCCAGGGCAAACTGGTCCAGATGAAAGATGTTGCCAGAAGACAGCAGATTCCTCTTCCCTATCTGGGGCATCTGATTACTCCCCTGGTCGGGGCTGGGATAATAAGGAGCAAGCGAGGCGGCAGGGGCGGAATCTCAATCGCTAGGCCTCTTGAGGAGATAAGATTGAGCGAGGTTATTCAGCTTCTTGAGGGCTCAATGGCTCTGGTGGAGTGTGTCAATGACCCCGAGTACTGTCCCCGCTTTGAATTATGCGTTACCCGT
Organism: uncultured Dehalococcoidaceae bacterium; assembly: GCA_964346525.1. Taxonomy (GTDB): domain Bacteria; phylum Chloroflexota; class Dehalococcoidia; order Dehalococcoidales; family RBG-16-60-22; genus E44-bin89. The sequence goes on along the minus strand of CAYFVI010000217.1, from coordinate 1,367 downwards.
GATATCTGGGGAGAATTGAAAAGGGCGATGGACGAGGTTCTGGAGTCAACAACTTTGCAGGATTTGGTGGAACGGCAGAAAAGTAAAGAGCCGCAGGAAGCGGTAATGTACAACATATAGTTCCTCAAGTTCACGATTGTGATTTAACTCAGGCGAGGGTAAACCTCGGGCACACGTTATAAATATTCAAGGCAAACCATTTTTCGTGGAGCAATGAAGAACAGCGAAGGAGACTTAAAATGGACCAGAAACTGAAAAGAGAAGCCCGCCGTTTGAAGATGGACTTTGAGACGCTCAAGAGCGGGGGTTTCATCAAGCAAACCCAGGAGAACCTCTTTACGGTGAGGTTGCGATGTCCCGGAGGGAAAGTGACCTCGGAGCGATTGCGGAAAGCCGCCGAGCTTGCCGACAAGTACGGTCAGGGAGAAGTTCATACCTCGGTTCGACAGTCGATCGAAATTCCCTACGTTCACCATCAGCACTTCGACGCTATTGTCGCCGCGCTGAAGGAAATTGATTGGTCGGTCGCCTCCTGCGGACCGCGCATCAGGGTACCCACTGCCTGTGCCGGGTGTACTTATAACCCCAACGGGCTTATGGACTCGCAGACCATGTGCTTTGAGGTGGATAAACGCTATTTTGGCACCGCTACCGGCCACCATAAATTCAAGATTTCCTTTTCCGGGTGTCCCATAGATTGTGCCCGGACCAGGGAGATGGACCTGGGCTTTCAGGGAATGGTCGAGCCGAAGTTGATAGAGGAGTTATGTAACGTTTGTGGCCTCTGTATTTCCGGTTGTGAGGAAAAAGCACTTACCCTGGTAAAGGACCTGCCGGTAAGGGATGAGGACAGGTGCATCTATTGCGGCGATTGCATCAAAGTCTGCCCGGTGGATGCCATGGTGGAGGTGAGGAAGGGGTGGCTCGTCAGGGCTGGGGGAAAGCACGGGAAACATCCTCTCGTTGCCTATGAGATAGCTCAGTTTGCCTCCGATGAGGATTGTTATTCCATCATTGAGAAGACCATGGAGTGGTATCAGCCCAACGGTGCCGGTAGAGAACGGATTGGCGCTACCATCGGTCGTCTGGGCCTCTCCAGATATCTCGATGAAGTGGTCAAACCCCTGAATCTGGAGATTATCGAGAAGCCAGAGGAGAGAAGAAAATACCGGAGCGGGGGGAATCTGTATTCCTGATGGAGGAGGCTATCGCCGTAAAACCTGGCTTCATAATAGGCAATTATTAATATATTAATAAAAAAGAGGAAAATTAGAGATGGAAGATAAAATTGAACATGCCAAAGAATTAATTGAACAGGCGATAAGAAACTACCCCAGAGTAGCCGTGGCCTGCTCTTTTGGTAAAGA
>CAYFVI010000216.1:0-2412 GCA_964346525.1 uncultured Dehalococcoidaceae bacterium | reverse complement strand
CAGCGAAATCGAGATAAGATATGCGCTCCCCTTCCTCAATCATCCTTTTGATTACCTCGGAGGTCTTTCCGGGCGTGCCCCACGCTGCCAGATTGCCGAAGAACGGGATTATGGTGGTGACACCGCCATAGGCCGCCGACATGGAAAAAGTATCCATTTTGTCGGCATAGACGGGGTGGTTGTGGACATCAAGGATGCCGGGAAGTACGTACTTGCCAGATGCATCTATCGCTTTCGGCGCTTTGAGATTTTCCCCCACCTGCTGGATTATCCCATCACCCACCAGGATATCGGCTCTGGTTATCCCCCTCCCACTGACGACCAAGCCTCCCCTGATGACACAATCAGCCTTTGCCATTAAATTACCTCCCGACTATTTGAAATATCAGTAAGCGCAGTTTATTGAGCCTTATATCATTTGTCAAGCGCCAACGGATTCTATTGCCCGGAAAGGATTGCAAAAGTCATCCTCCCCGTATAGAATTGCTTTACTGTGGGCAGTTTGATGAACCTGACCGCCTTTCTGGTCAGCCACAAGATTGAATTCGAATTTATGGAGAAAAGGGCCACCCATCATGCTGCCGAAGCGGCTGCGGCCAGCGGCGTGCTTTTAAGCGAGATCGTCAAGTCCATCGTTTTCGTTGACCAGGATGACAGGCCGCTGCTGGCAGTGGTGCTGGCTGATACCGACGTCAGCCGTCACAAGCTGGAACGCTGCTCCGGTTCGAAGTCGGTGCGGCTGGCCTCAGATGTTACTGCCGAGGCCGCCACCGGTTACCCTACGGGCGGTATACCTCCGGTGGGCCATAAAAAGAGGATACCGGTCTACATCGACCAGCGGGTCATGCAATGTGATTGCGTCTGGTGTGGCGGCGGAGCCCGCTCCAAACTGGTTAAGCTAAAGAGTTCGGACATCGCCCGGTTGACTGACTCCAGGCTTTGCGACCTTTCCACCCCTTAGATGGTTTGCCTTCCATTTTCCCCGTTCACATTGGGCGGTCAGACCAAATCCGTTACAATAGTGTTACAAACGCGTTCCGCATTATGGCTGGAGGTTGTAATTGCAGCTGTCTCATATTATGATACTAATGTAAGATCTAATAATATGTAAATTGACTGCTTACTTTTTGAAGAGACCAACGGAGTGGACAGGTAGAGGAATGGTACCATGTGGCGGACATTGAAAAGAGTAGGCAGCCTGAATATGGGGCAAAGGGGTGTGGCACTTCTTGAAATCCTCGTCGGTTTGGCCCTTCTGGGAATAATCGGAGTCGCCTTTATCAACGGTATGACAAATACCTATAACGCCACAGGTATAAGCCAGGAAAAGGTGGCCGCAGAGAGCCTGGCCAAATCGCAGATAGAATACCTCAAGACTCAGGACTATATCCATGTGGACGATTACAACCCCTCTTACCCGGCAACCAGCTACGAGCTCATCACCGTCCCCGCCGACTTATCCGCTGCGGGCTATTCCGTTAACATCAGCGTGCCAGAGGAAGTCATCAGTGAACTGGAGGGCGGCTTCGAACTGCAAAGCGTAAATGTAACGGTCAGGCGAAATAATGAGCGGAAACTGCAAATAACTATATATCGGAATAGTGGTTAAACAATGGGCCAAAGACAAAAAGGTTTTACGCTACTCGAAATTGTGGTCGGTTCGGCCATAATGGCGGTGGTGGTCGGGGCCATTGCCACCACCCTCACCATACTGTTCCTGAACTATGGTCAGGCAGCGGGCCAGAATTCCGCTTTACCCAACGTGCAGAACGCTGGCTTCTGGATTACGCGCGATGTTCAGATGTCGAGGAATGTTACCGCCACCGGCCCAAACGGTTTTCCACTGTCCCTGAAATTACCAGTTGACACCGATGAGAACAATGATAACAGCGCCAATTATGTCTTCGAGGACAACAGGCTGAAACGCCAGCTCTATGACGCCTCGGACACCCTTATTTCCGAGACCCTGATTGCCGCTTACCTAGACACGGATAACTGTGCCTTCACCACAGTAAACGCCACTTTAAATTACCACCGGCTCACCGTAACCGCCACCCGCGAGGGAGAAACCGTAACCAGGACTTACGATATCGGCCAGAGGCTATAGCACGCCGTTTGGGGTCAGTCATAGGCACATCTAAGGTTTAACTCCGGCCCGCGTCTATTCTATGGTACTGGTACATATTAACTATTCTGTAACAACACTGTAACATTCTGGGCTCGTTCTTAATTGACTTTAATATGCAGGGGTATTTAAAATTTATGTGTAAATATCCTAAAATCAATCAGGAGGTGGAAAAAGATGAAAGCGAAATATGTTCTGGTTAGTCTGCTGATGATTGCCGTGATGTTAGCTGGTACGGGATATGGTGTGAGCGCTGGCTCTGGAGACAAAGCTACCGGTGGTGGCAC
>CAYFVI010000215.1:0-2171 GCA_964346525.1 uncultured Dehalococcoidaceae bacterium | reverse complement strand
GGGATATATCGTTACTTAATAGAACAGGGAGAGCTGGCTGCTCATATTGTAAGGCAGCGATTTTATGATATCGGGACTTCAGAACAGCAGCAGGCTTTTGCCGAATTTATGAAAAAGGTGCCTTGATGATAATTACGAGAACACCGTTCCGAATTAGCTTTGTCGGCGGCGGGAGCGATTTGCGTGAATTCTATCGCAATGAACCCGGAGCTGTGGTAAGCACGGCGATAAACCGATACATGTACATCATCGTCAACAAACGCTTCACCGATGCTATCAGGGTAAGTTATTATGCCAAAACGGAGATTGTTGACAGTGTCGACGAAATACGCCATCCGCTGGTCAGAGAAGCCTTGAAGTTGGTCGGGATTAAGAGCGGAATAGAGATCGCCTCGGTGGCTGATGTTCATGCCGGGGCCGGCCTTGGTTCTTCCGGCAGCTTCACCGTAGGCTTGCTCAATGCCCTCTATGCCTATAAAGGCGCGCTCAAGTCCGCCGAAGAGCTTGCCCGGGAAGCCTGCCACATTGAGATTGACATTCTGGGCGAACCGGTCGGCAAGCAGGACCAGTACATTGCCGCTTATGGCGGTTTTCGCTATTTTCAGTTCAATAGCGATGACACGGTCACCACCGAACCGATTATCTGGTCATCGGAGTATAGAAATGAACTGGCGCAGAACCTTGTTCTGCTGTATACGGGCGATGTTCGCCAGGCCAGCAGCGTTTTACAGGAGCAGAAGGAGAAAACGCCGCAGCCGGACAGAATGGCAAGCCTGAAACAGATGCGTGATATAGCTGTCCACTTGAAAGAGAAGCTCAATAGCAATGCTAGTGCCGATATTTTCGGCGAGGTATTACATCGTGGCTGGCAGTTGAAGAGGGAACTGGCCAGCGGCATCAGCAACGATAAGATTGACCGGTGCTATGAAAAGGCACTGAGCGCTGGAGCGCTCGGCGGCAAGGTGCTCGGGGCCGGAGGAGGGGGGTTTTTGCTCCTTTACTGTCCGAAACCAAAGCAGGCGCAGGTCAGAGAGGCGCTCAGCGACCTGCCAGCTCTGGAATTCTCCTTCGAGCCGGAGGGCAGCAAAATAATCTATGTCATTTAATCGTTGGCTAGAGGTGATATGATGAAATCGGACCATGAGATAATCGAAGATTACCTGAAAGGACTGCGTTCCTGCCTTGAGGAGATAACCGAAAAGGATATAATCGAAATAGTTGACATAATTATGAAAGCCTGTTCCGACGGCAAGAAAATAATTTTTATGGGCAATGGCGGCAGCGCCACTACGGCGTCTCACTTTGCCCGCGATATCAGCATCGGCACGGCAAGAGAAGGAAAACCGCGGGTCCGAGCCATCAGCCTGGCGGATAATATAGCTGCCATTACCTCACTGGCAAACGACATGGGTTACAATTCAATCTTTAAAGAACAACTAGTCGGGCAGGTGGACAGGGGAGACGTGGTCATCGGTATAAGCGCTTCGGGCAATTCCCCCAGTGTGCTGGAGGCAATAGAATATGCCCGCAGTGCGGGGGCGGTTACCGTGGGATTAATCGGCTTCGGCGGCGGTAAACTGAAGGAATTAACGGATAAATCAATTGTGCTGCCAAGCTGCGATTACGGGCAGGTGGAGGATATCCACCTGGTTCTGGACCATATCTTCACCTGTCTGGTCAGGGAGAGGATAGCCAGTGTCTAACCGCGCCGTCTTTCTCGACCGGGATGGGACGATGGCGCTAGACGTCCAGTATTGTCGCCGTCCCGAGGATTTCGTGCTGTTCCCGGATACTACCAGAGCTATAAAACTGCTCAACGAGCACGGCTACAAAGTAATTGTAATCACAAACCAGTCCGGCGTTGCCCGCGGTTATTTCACCGAGGAAGTGCTCGACCAGATTCACCGCAAAATGCTGCGCCAGGCGGCCGAAGACGGCGCCCGGATTGATGGCATTTACTACTGTCCTCACCACCCCGATGATAACTGTGAATGCCGCAAACCAAAGCCAAAAATGATTCTGCAGGCAGTGGGGGAGCATGATATTGACCTGGAACGCTCCGTTGTTGTGGGTGACCAGCCTCTGGATATGCAACTTGGCCGGAATGTGGGCTGCCGTACCGTTTTGATTCAATCTGACCCGGGCGAGACTGGTTTCAAAGCACCTCTGGC
>CAYFVI010000214.1:0-2023 GCA_964346525.1 uncultured Dehalococcoidaceae bacterium | reverse complement strand
ACCTTCTCAATGACGAAAGGAGAAAACGAAATGGTTAGAGCTCTGGAAGGTGTACGCATCATTGATTTAACCCATGTCTTGGCCGGACCGATAGCGACCATGCTGCTGGCCGACCTCGGTGCCGAGGTGCTCCATGTCGAGCCGCCGCGTGGCGACGATGCCCGGGAGTTCGGCCCTTTCGCCGCCCAGCCGGGCAAGAACCGCAGCGCCTATTTCATCAGCCTCAACCGGAATAAAAAGAGCATCGTCCTGGACCTGAAGCAGGCAAAGGGAAAGCAAATCCTCCGCAAGCTTATTCAAATTTCCGACGTTATCATTGAAAACTATCGCCCCACCACCCTGCCAGAGCTTGGGTTCGGCTGGGCCGAGATTCAGAAAATAAACCCGGCCATCATCTACGCATCCATATCCGGGTTCGGCCACGATGCGCCGCCGGAATACCGCTCCCGCCCGGCCTATGACATTATCGCCCAGGCGTACAGCGCGTTCATGAGCATCACCGGACCCGAAGAAGGCGCCCCCTGCCGGGCGGGCGCATCGATAGGAGACATCTTCGCCGGCCACCAGGCTGCCATCGGCATCCTTGCCGCCCTGATGCACCGTGAAAAAACCGGCCGGGGCCAGCGCTATGATGGCTCAATGGTGGATGGCCTGTTCTTCGTTCTGGAGAACGCCGTTGCCCAGTACACGGTTGGGCACCTCATTCCCGGGCCCCTCGGTTCTGCCCACCCGAGCATTGCCCCCTTTCAAACCGCACCCACCAAGGATGGGTGGATAGTCATCGCCGTCGGCAACGATAGCATCTGGAAAAGGTTTTGCACCGCCATAGGCCGGGAAGATTTAATCACACGACCCGAGTTTGAGACCAATTCGCTGCGCTCCAAGAATCGGAAAGCGCTGATGGCAATCGTGGAAACCGAGTTAGCGAAAAGAACCACCCGTGCCTGGAGCAAGATTCTGGAAAGAAAATCCATCCCCCACTCCCCCATAAACAACATCAGGCAGGTCTGCGAGGACCCCTGCATTCAATACCGGAATATGCTGGCGGAAATAGAGCAGCCAGAAATAGGCAGGATAAAAGTCGCCGGGTCACCTATTCACCTTTCCGAAACACCGGGGGCGGTTTATGCCCCGGCCCCACTGCTGGGAGAGCACACCGGGGAAATCCTGAAAGACCTTCTCGACTATTCTGATGAGGATATCGCTCTTATGGAAGATGAGGGTGTGATAAACCGCCGGTGATTCCTGACTTTAGCTTGCCCGCTGGTCACAAATCTGTTTCAGCCATTCAACCCGTAGGTAAAAACAGAGATTAATTCCCGCGCCAGTTTCGGGTTTTTCTCCAGCTTTGCCTGTACCTTAGGACTGTTGAACATACCCTGGCGGAAGATCTCGTAGTAGGTAAGTATCGCTTCCTGCGAAAGATGGGGACTTATATAGCCCTGTTTTCTCCCGTCTTCAAATAAATCGATTAGCAACTGGTTGACCCCTTCCTGCCATATCGATTCCACAAACTGCCCCATCTCCGGGTCCTGCGAAAGCACGACCTGCCTCAACTCGCCTTTAAACTGGCCGATGAGCTCCGATTTGTCAAAGACGATTGTCTCCAGCTTCTGCAAGAAAGGTTTTTCCTCCTTTACTATGCTGCGATATTTTTCCAGCATACTATAAAAGAGGTTTTTTATAACATCGCGCACCAGTTCATCTTTGCCGCCGAAATGATTGTAGATGGTTACCTGTGAGACAGCTGCCTTCTGGGCAATGTCATTGACACTTACTTTCTTGAAGCCGTAAGTCTGAAAAAGCTCCAGCGCCGCCCGACGGATACTTTCTTTCTTCTGCTCCTTCCTCCGCTCAAAGCCGTTCATCAATCTTCACCCACATAACTATTTATCTTACTTTTGTATTATTTTAATAAATTTTATTAAATAATATTGACAATGTCAATACTTATCATTATAATATTGGAATAAATATATAAAATTATTTCATTATTTTTATGAAACGGAGGGGGAAATGAAAG
>CAYFVI010000213.1:0-10692 GCA_964346525.1 uncultured Dehalococcoidaceae bacterium | reverse complement strand
GGCCACGGTGAGAGGCAGAAGAACTCCCAGGTCTCCCAGCGCTCCGCCTAATTCCTGGATATTGAATCGGAATGATTTTGCCTGCATAGTATATACCTATATCCTAATATTAAGGAAGGGAAACCTATTATGGCAATGTGTTACACTTTTCCCGGGATAAAATCGGCCTTATTGATAGCCTCCGCAATATTATCGAGGTAATGCCTGCCGATTTGCGCCGTAAGTAAATCCACGATATGAATAAAATCGTCATCATCAAATTGCGGATATCCCAGCGAAGAATGGTGAGCCGAGATAGTGGCCAGTGGCTCCTCAGGGCAAAGTTTTTCCTTGTCTTGCCCGGCAGACTGTACCAGAACTTTGGCAGCTTTGCCCCCCTTGTATCCTTCGGCGAGCAGTATATCCACCTTTCCCGCAAAGAATGTGGAAAGCTGGCCTAAATCGACTTCCGACTCCACATGCTCGATAAAGGCCACTTTTTGGGGGGAAGAAACGGCCACTATATCGCTGCCGGCCTGAGCCAGCCGCCAGGAATCCTTTCCTGGGTGGTCGATGGTGAAGTCATGGTGGGTATGCTTGACTACACCAACACGATAGCCCCTTATCTTGAGTTCCTTTACCACCTTCTCCAGAAGCGTCGTCTTTCCGGAGTTGGACCGGCCGATAAAAGAAACTACCGGTATCACGTACCCTTCTCTCCTTATACCATACTTCTAAAAGCTTGACCTGGCGGCATGCCCTTGCTTTTTGCTCTCCGCTTTGGTCAAGGCCTCATCTCCCGACTGTCCCCTGCGAAACTCACGGATGCCCTTGCCTATGGCACCACCCACCTGGGGCAATTTACCGACACCGAAGACAATCAAGATGACGAGAAAGATTAGTCCGATTTCCCACGGTCCCATGTGAAATGGCATTCTTCACCTCTTCAAAAATGTCTCAATCCGTGTAGAGAACCTCTCCAAGTTGTTACCCTTGTCACTGTCTTTCAGATTACGAGAACAGGGGACTGGGATAAACTCCTCAGGTCCTCTTCTACAAATGCCTTTGTCTGACCGGCCAAATATCTGTAAAATGCCGTCTCTGCGTTTGAAGCCACGCTGTTGCTGAACTCAGATACCCATATCCCCAGATGCGCCTCAAGGAAATCCTTCTGCTTTCTGAGATAACGGGCAGCATCGATAGAATCAGAATCCAGAGCTGCTTCAATTTCCCTGGAAATAAGATAATGCATGAACTCCAGCTCGATGGATATATGGTCCGGCGCTTCTTTGATATCGATACGTAATCCTTCATCAGCATACTTGCTTCTGACATCCAAGGTTGAATTGCCCATGACCCTTCTCGTATTCTCGAGATAGATAGACCCGTAAGGCGGAGCCAGAAGCCTATAAGGCCCTATGAAAAGCCTCGAATAGTCGATTTTCAATGCCTCAATGTTGTCCGCTAAAGAGGCACTTCCGGCAATCTCAGAAAACAGACTTCCCTTCGATTTATCCAGCCCGCGCAGCGTTTCTATTAATTCCTCATCAGGCGGGTAGTAGCAGTCCGCCAACAGTTTATAAGCGTCTCTCCGGTAATTTTCCTGAAATAAGAATCCTCTCATTTCCATTCTCCACGTCCTTCACATTCATTGCCGTGTTGCCGGTAAAATCGGGCTTGATTAAGAATTCTTATACTGGCACTACCCTCACTCGCACGATGCCGAAAAAGGCGGTGCTTCCGCTCAAGCGGTCATAATCTGCCGGGATAAGATCATTGTTATTGCCGCCTCGGGCCACCTTGCCAAACTCGCTGGCGGCTACTTTGCCATATGCCCAGTGTCCCTGGCCATAACTCTTGGCGACCGTCCCTGGTCTGGTCCCTTCCCATAGCTTTGCCGTGCATGTTATCTCTCCCGTGGGAGATATTAGCTTTATCCTGTCCCCGTTCTTAATGCCAAGTCTGACCGCATCCACGGGGTTTATTTTGGCTACGTCGTCCCAGGATTCGTCACCAGGGTCATGGTCTTTTAGCTCCTGGTACCAGGGACAATTGGCAGACCTGCCCTCACGGTTGAGTCGCGACTTGTAGTCTACAAGCACCAGACCGTCATCGCTCCCATATACAAAAGGCTCCTCGTAGTGTGGGACGAACGCCTTTTCGCCCCGAGCCTGATAATTACATGTTTCCAGAATATCGTCGATAGTTGTTTCGTGCTTTTCAGCGTGCTTTCCCAGAGCCTCTTTCAGGGTCTCGCTGTAGAACTCAAACTGCTTGGTTTTGGTCTTCATGCTCCCCCATCTTTTCCGGTACGGATAAGGGTCAGAGTTCCAGACCCCGGTTGCTCTGAAGTCTTCCCAGCCGTTAAACCTGTCACCGCCCTGGTATTCAGCAGGGTCCCAGAGTTTATGGGTGGCATGCTTAAGCGCATAGAGGGCGAATTCCTTCTCATTGGCAGGGGCCTTACCGGTCTCCGGGTCTTTATACGTCATATAGTGTCTGAGCAGATTATCGAAGCCCCTCTCCGCCAGCTTCCCGGCAATCAACCATGGTATCTCGGTCTCGTCTGTCCTCACATCCCACACCGGTTCAATTACCGGCTGGTTCATGGTAATCTGACGATAGCCGTTGGCAAATGATTTAACATACCCCCACTTCTCAAACATATGGTGGTTGCAGGGCAGCACTATATCAGCAAACCAGGTGAACTCCGATGCATTTGTAGTGAGATGGACGAGGAAGGGTATCTTGGATAGTGCTCTCTCCCACCTTTCGCCCTGGGTACAGGAGAAGTTGAAGTTATTCATGTAGCCTATAGCCACCTTGATCTCGTTAGGGTCTTCGTTTAGTATGCCGTCGGCAGCATTATTGGTTACAACACCACCCCCGGACTTCCCCTCATTCAGAGCGGGGAATTCCTTTCTGCCTCTATGGTCTATCTTTTTGTGTTTTGTACCGGCCGAGGCGATTTCGTCTTGGAAATCCTTGTAGTCTGGAAAGCTCTGAGTATATTCTTTGTTCGCCTTCAGGGTTCCACCTACGTTGTCCACTGAGCCGACCAGGCCATTCAGGGCATGGGCGGACATACAGGCATAGGCTCCTCTAACCTGCATCACTGGGCCACGTGCTACCCATGAGATAGCATGTGGCGCTGCTTTGCCGTAGCCTATAGCCACTCTTCTTATCTGCTCGACTGATAATCCTGTCTTGTCCGCTGCCCACTCGGGGGTCTTATCCTTCAGCTCGATATTCCACCACTTTACCAGCCCGTATGTGTATTTCTCCTCAAATTCATCCTCATTGACATTCCTGCTGGCCGCGAACTTGTTTACGCCATCTTTAAAATCACCGACGAAATCTTTATTCCACAATCCCTCGGTCAGAATGACATGGGCCATAGCGCTGGCCAGAGCCCCGTCTTCGCCAGGCTTGATTGGCAGCCATTCCGAAGCCTTTGCCGCTGATGCTGACAATCTGGGGTCAACCACTGCCACCTGTGCTCTGTTAAGCGCATCTCCCCATCTGCTTATGTAGTAGGATACCTGCCGGTTGGCAGAAATCGGGTCACCACCCCAGAGTATGATATACCTAGCATTTAAGATATCATACTGCCGATAGGTCCATTCCCCTTCCGTGTAATAAGGGCCAAACTTCTCTGCCTCCGCGCATATGGCGCTATGGGAGATATTATTTGGAGAGCCGATGATTTTAGTCATCCGGTCATAAATAATATCCCTCATATACGAGTATCTGCCCCGAAAGAGAGCGTATTTATGGGTTTCCTCATTGTTCCTCAGTTCCATTATCCTGTCGGCTATTGTATTCAGCGCCTCGTCCCAGGTAATGGGAACAAATCCCGGGTCTTCATTTCTACCCTTTCTCGGGTTGGTTCTTTTCATCGGTGCTTTGACTCTGTCCGGGTCGTAGACTTGCTGAAGACCCAGATGCGCCCTCGGGCAGCTGGCCTGCCCGTTTACCTTGGAATTCGGGTTGCCGCGGACCTTGATGGCCCTGCCGTCCACGACATACGCCTGTTTGGAACACCAGGAGGTGCACCCCTGACAGGTAGTCGGCCTCCATTCGCCCCCTACTTCATAGTCACTGCTGCCGGTGTGAGCGAAAGCCCTCAGCGAAGGTTTCAACACGGTACCGAGCGCCACCGCTGCACCTGCAATGCCGGCATTCTTAACGAAACTTCTGCGAGTCAGCTCTTTTGACTTTAAGTTCATTTTGTCCCCCATGCTACAATTTAACTTATCGCTCTTTTTTCAGTTTATGGGCATCTCTATACCGAGCCCTTGGTGCGTTCATAGGAACCCTTATTGAATTCTCTGACGTAAAACACTTTGGGCTCCGTTCCCAGCTCTTCCTTGAGTCGCCAGGAGTTGAACTTGCTAAGAATCTTGTTTACCTCGCTATTCGGGTCATTCAGGTCTCCGAAGATTCTGGCATTGGCCGGGCAAGATTCCACGCAATAAGGCAACTCACCTCTGACAACTCTGTGGTCGCAAAGGGTGCACTTCTCCACAACACCTTTGCGTCTTATACCGGTTCCCGGGCTGGAGAGCTCCCTGGCTGGATTGTAGTAGGGAAGGACTCTACCCCCGACCTTCTGCGTAACTTCTTTGGCAGACGTGCTGCCGCCTTCAATCAGAGCCTTGTCGTTGCTCCAGAAGTGGTGCTCTTCTTCCTCGTTGAAGTGAATTACCCCGTAGGGACAGTTGATGATGCAGTATCGGCAGCCGATGCATTTGTCCGGGTCATGCATGGTGATATCGCCCTCAGCCTTATGCATGGCTTTAGTCGGGCATCCTTTGACGCAAGGGGCATTTTCACAGTGATTGCAGAGGGTGGGAATATATTCGTATTTGACATTGGGAAATTGACCAACGGTGCGGCTGATTCGGCTGGCCCAGGCAACGTTTTCTTTAACGTTATTCTCGTTTTTGCAGGCGATGACACAGCCACCGCAGCCGACACATCTCTGAAGGTCGATCACCATTGCCAGCCTCTTGCCCGAAATCGAGCTCCCAGCTTTTGCCAGCCCTCCAATAGCTACGGGCACCATGGTGGCGGCTACTCCCAGCCCACTGACCTTAAGAAAATCCCTTCGGCTGATTCCTTTGGACTTGGCTCCATGCATGACCATTGTTAATCCTCCTTGACCTCTGGCATACCGGTCGGTTGCCATGGGTTATATAACCTTAAATCGCTCACGGTTAGGTGTATATGGATATTAACTGATTTCCATTTCCGCAGTTAATCATGATGCGGTACTTCTTCCAGGGCCAGCTTCTTGGTACCCACCGTATATAACAGAGCGCAAATGGCAAAAGCCAGTAAGACAACAGCGAATTCAACAAAAGTCGTTGAATAGGTACCCAGTGGATACTCAAGATGCTTCAAATCCTGTAGGACCGGCGTTAACTGGCCTCCGATAGTATATTCAAATCTGGCGGCGAACATGCCTATCAGCACCAGTACAGAAGAAGCAACTATGCCGTTCAGACTCCTCGTTCTGGGGCTGTAGAGGAGAAAGAGCGGTACTACCAGACCCATCAAGATTACAATCACCCAGTACCACCAAGAAGACAGGATATGCTCGTACGCCAGCGAAGTTGTGGCGATCGTGCTGCGGATCCCGGCCAGGTCTCTCCATAAGGTGAAGAAAATGGTCAGGCCAACCACTACCCCTAAAAATTTGCCCAAGTCCAATACGAGCTTATGCAACTCCGGGCTCATAGTCGTCCTGGTGAGTTTATACTGGAGAATGGTGACGAACAGCAGCAGCGCCGTGCCGATGACTATGGCGATAAGTATGAAATAGATAGGGGCTAATGCTCCACCGAAGTAGGTCCTCACGAAAGCGAAGCCGAAAATGGCGCCGAGGGTTGAATGTACCGCGATGGCCGAAAGCGCTACGATAACGTTGAGAATACGGAGCGGTCTGGTGTAGTGCGTATGAATAAAGTAGAACTCAATTAATAGCAATGTAAGATAGAGCAAGATGTAAAAGACGCTCATCCACCACATGGGAGAAGCTAAGTTGGGCGAGGTTATAAAATGGAATGCTTTCTGAGGACTGCCCAGGTCGAGGAGTATGAGAATACCGCCGGCAACGAGAGTAACGATGGCAAGAAAAACGGCCCTTTTCATCACGAGCTCAAGCCTGGTAATACCCAGCGCGTAGCCCAGCGATACAATGACGCATCCCGCGCTCGCGGCCACGAAGAACACGTAGCCCGGAACGAAGATACCCCACGGTACTTGGTCGCCGGTGCCTGCGGTGCCGTGTCCCTGGCCGAGCAGCATAACGGCTCCCCATATGCCTATCCCAATACCCACGATAACTGCCGCGACCCATCCGTAGAAACTCCATCTCAATGACTTCTGGCTTGTCATACTGTCACCTCCTAGTACGTGGCCCACGAGTAGCCAGTAGGCTATTCATGATTATGATTTTTAATTCTACTGTGGAAAGGTGCCAGCGAATAGCGGGTAAATCCCTATTTATGGCGACACTTTGTAAGGGAAATCCCCCTTTTTGCCGAAAATTACTTCAGGGCAACAGGAATTAACCTGGAAATCTTAGAACGAGGGCATATGCAGAAATTATGGAAGGGAAAAGCGTAGATATATTTATTACCGGTGCGACGATTCTGATACGGTGGGAGGAGAACCGGGGCTGGTTCGCCTTATTTTCGAGGCGTATCTGAAGTCACTTATCTAAAAGGCCTATCTCAATAGCATATCGGACTAAATGCGCGCGTCCCTCGAACCCCAGCTTTGCCTTGATGCGGGCCCTATAGCTCTCCACAGTTTTCACGCTTAGGCACAGCTTCTCCGCTATCTGCTGATTGGTAAAGCCCAGGGCAAGATGTTGAAGAACCTCAGCTTCCCGCTGGCTAAGCGCACCAGCAACCTGGCTTTTTGATGGCTCGGGCTCCTGCTTCCTCGCCATAGCTACCAGCCCGGAGGCTATCGAAGGATGGATGAAATGCTCGCCTCGATAGGAAGCCCGGATGGCAGCCATCAGTTCGGTGTCAGCTGCCTTCTTTGGTATATAGCCATCAGCCCCAGCATGAAGCATCTGATGCAGATAGCTATCATTTTCATGCATCGTCAATGCCAATATCTTGACAGCCGGGTTTTGCTTTTTTATTTTTGAGGTCGCCTCAAAGCCGCTCATTCCCGGCATAGTTATATCCATGAGTACTACATCAGGAGATAATTCACGGCTCATATCTACTGCCTCTTCCCCGCTGGAAGCCTCGGCGACCACTTCCATGTCAGATTGGGCATTAAAGAGCGCCTTTAAGCCGGCACGAAGAACGGTATGGTCATCCGCCAGAAGTAATCTTATCTTGCCCATTTGATATCTCCTGCGATGATGGTACTGACACCTCAAAGAAGACAGTAGTGCCAATGTCAGGATTGGATTCGATAGTAAGCGTGCCTCCGACAAGGGCAGCCCGCTCGTGCATGCCGAACAGTCCCAGTTTATTCACCTGAGGTGCATTCATAAGGCGGTTAACATCGAAGCCTTTACCATTGTCCTCCACAATTGTGACCAGTGATGAATCTCGACTCCTTAAAACAACGCTCACGTTACTGGCTTCAGCATGTTTGGCAATATTGGTCAATGCCTCCTGAACAATGCGATAAACGGTCATTCTTACCTCGGCGGACAATTGCTGCTCATCAATATTGCTTGCGTGAAAATCGACTTCGATTTTCACCTTGGCTGAATATTCCTTGACGTATCCCTTAATTGCAGCGACCAGGCCAACATCATCCAAAATATCGGGGCGAAGTTCCACGGCTATTTGATGAACCTTCTCCAGCGTTTGCGCCACCAGAGCCCGCAGCTCGGTGAGCTTTTCCTTAACCTGAACCGGGTCAGTCAGATCCTCAACCAGCCTGAGGCCAACCTTCATCGAGGCTAAAGCCTGGCTCGTCTCATCGTGAAGCTCACGGGAGATTCGCTTACGTTCATCTTCCTGGGTGCTCATTATCTTGGCTAGAAGTTGTTCCCGCATTATCTCCTTGCGCTGAAGTTCTGCACTCATCTCATTGAAGGCGGTGCCGAGGTCGCCGATTTCATCCTTGGCCCAAAGAGGGGCTTTCCATTCGAAGTCACCCTTACCGATAATGCGTACGGCCTTGGACAGTTGCGAAACCGGATTGGTCAGGAAGGAGGTCCAGGCGTAAGCTATAACCAGCCCGAGCAGCAAAACCAAAAGAACCCACACCAGGATTTTACCTATGTGTTCGGTCACTTCGGTTTTTATTGAGGCCTCAGACATGCCAAGACGAATTACACCTGCCTTACCACCAAGAACAGGAACGGCTACATCTTGAATTACAAGGTCGTCAGCGCGCAGCGCTTGCACATGATACGCTTCACCTGTGGGCACCTCATTTTTATCCAGGAGGTCGATTGGAAATCCTCTATCAAAGTTATGCACCAGGACGCTGCCTGACCCATCCAGAACGAACACGTAATGGATGTCCTTGTGAGAGCTGCTGGTTTCTCGTATCAACTCATACAGGGAAAACTGGTTATCGGTCAGGATAAGATCTTGGCCCTGCGCGGCTATACTGGTGCCGATGGCTATACCCCGCTCCTGCAGCTGCTCCCTTGACCTTGCCAGGTCATCATTGAAGGTGTACCAGATTACGGCTGCGGCAGAGCCAATGATGCAGGCAGCCACTATGCCCATGACCTTGGTTCGGATACTCACTCCGCCCACTTTAGACCAGAAGGCAGCCCATAGTGATTTGTTATTCACATCACCATCCCAGTTTTGCTTCCATTTCCCGAATAGAGTCGTAGACAGAATCGTCAACGATTACGAATTTGTCGATACCCAGGCTATTGAGCAGTTTAATTCCATTACTGGATTCATGCAGGTTGAGGAAAAATTCTTTCAGTTGCTGTTTCAATTGAGCGTCCAGCTCCGGATTGATAACTACCGGAGGTATTCCGTAGGGACCCCATCGGGCAATAACCTTGGTTTTTGATGCCAGTTCCTCACCGCTGGCAACCATATGCTCATATACCAGGCTGTCCACAGCAGCGGCGTCCACCAGTTTGTTGGCTACCGCGGCGATAGAGCTATCATGGCTATAAGTGAATACATGCTTCCTAAAGAACGAAGCAGGCGTTGTATTCAGCAGACTAAGCTGATAGGTCGGCGCCAGATGGCCGCTATTTGACAGAGGGTCAGTAAAAGCAAAGCTAACGCCTTCCAGGTCCTTCAAGCTTGTCGCCGTACTCTCCTCGGGTACTATTAAATAAGAGTAATACATAGTCTGTCCGTTTATCTGCGGTGCTACCAGCAGCTCCATGTCAAAGTCTCGCTTGCCCTTTACATATGCCAGACTGCAAATGAAAGCGAGGTCGACACGCTGGCCACCAATCAGGTCATTTACCTCAGCATAGGTAGGCTTTTGAAACAATATCAACTGTCGGTCTATCTCTTGCCCCAAGTAGTTCAGAAGTTCCTCATAGTACTCAATACTTTTGGTAGGCGACAATACTCCAGCAATGGCGGCTCTCAATGAGGCATCAGCGCCGTTACTGGAAAGGCTGCTTGTGACCTGTACCGGCGGGACCGTTGACGTTCGGTCAAGGTTGACCCCGACCATGTCCTCGCTCTGCTCATGCTCATCTTCGATAAACAGGAGCATTGCTATCAGGATAACTGGTATCAACAGTACCGGCCAATATTTAGCCAGTCTAGCGGCACTGCGAATCCACCGGGGGTCGTAGAAATTTCTTGGTTGCATATAATTTATCCTTGGCTTTATTCCTAGCCAGGTATAACCACTGCTTTCTCGCTTATCCTCTAATTTTAATTGTAGGTGGAAGCTAAATTAAATGTCAAAGAACCAATAGAAGCACAGAAGAACTGTTATTTTCACCAGAGAATGCCCAACCGAAGCAGGATAACATTGCCTCAGATTGTACAATAAATAATTCAGGCCTCTGTTACCTTATTGGACAAAACAGCCATTTTTACTATCTGGTATGTGATCTAGACCATTTTTAAACTTGACATGAAAATTCTATCACCTGTTGCTACCGTAGTTATCAGGTCGCGGCGTTACATATAAGGTTAGCCCTTTCACTTCCCTGACTACAACTTCATCGCCCTTGCTTGCATGCGGCCCAATTGAATAAGCTCGCCACAACTCGCCATCAAGTTGGACATAACCATCTGGAACGAGTGATGTAGTTGCCTTGCCGTAACTCCCCACCATAGCGTCAGGTGAAACCACAGGTTTTCTGGTTAGCGCTCTTTTACCCAACCGGTAGGTCACTAACTGATAAACTCCAAAGGCTAGCACGATAATGATAAGGCCCCACACAGGGATTCTGATGCCCCAATGGGGAAGTAACCATAATACAATTACGACTATGGCTGCTCCTTCGAGCAAGGAAACAATTATGGTGAGTGTTGTATATTCATGCCTCCGCACAGCCGCTATCCTTGGTTAATATGTAATCCAGTACGAGTATTGATGCTGAAAGTCGCCCTTTTTAGGGAAATTACGCATCGATAGTCCGGTAAGGAGTACTTATCGAGCATTTTATGCTTTATGCAGTTGACAGATGTTTTTGCCAATGTCAAAGGACTAGCTGGTTTCCTCCCTTCCTGGAAACTGGCGGTTGAGCTTATCCTGAATGGCCTTCGCCTCCTGTTGCTC
>CAYFVI010000212.1:0-4422 GCA_964346525.1 uncultured Dehalococcoidaceae bacterium | reverse complement strand
GATGAGCGGCAACTTCGGCTTTCTCACCGCCTCGATACAGGCCAACCTCAGGCGACCCGCCTACGTGAATGATAAGCTCATCATCAGCGCTGAAGTGGTCAGAAACAGCGGGAGGAGGCTTGAGGTGGCGGGTAAAATGTCTTTGCCCGATGGGACGCTGGTGGCGGATGGCAGGGCGATGCAGGTTATCCTTGCGGGCAACCGGCTCGAGGCGGTTATCTGGGACATGGATGGGGTGATTGCCGATACGGCACCCTTCCATTTTCAGGCTTGGCAGGAGGTGTTCCGCAAGAGAGACATACCCTACTCAAGGGAGGTCTTCCAGCGCAATTTCGGCAAGCGGAATGATGTCATCGTGCGGAGCATCGTCGGGGAGGGTTACCCGGAAAATGACTTGGAAGCCATCCTTGTTGAAAAAGAGGGCCTGTTCCGCACCAAAGCCACCGGCAATATCAAGCCCATTCCCGGCGCTCTGGAGTTGATTGAGGAGCTGAAAGAATACGGGGTGAAGGTGGCGCTGGCCACTTCCTCTCCGATTGAGAACGGGCAGTTTGTGACCCGGCAGCTGGGAATAGAGGATAGCTTTGACGTTACCGTCTGGGGCAGGGAGGTTACGGAAGGAAAGCCAAGCCCGCAGATTTTCCTGCTCGCTGCCGAGCGACTGAACATCGACCCGGGCAACTGCGTCGTTATCGAGGACGCGGTGGCCGGCGTGGCCGCGGCAAAGCGTGCCGGCATGAAGTGCCTGGCCGTGGCCAACAGCCACCCGGCAGAGAAGCTCGGTGAGGCCGACCGCGTGGTTGATGGCCTGGAATACGTCAGCGTGGCCGACCTGGCGGCAATTTTCTATTCGACGGAGAAAGGATGATAATTTAAACCGTGGCGACGATGGAAAGGTCTCTGGTGCTGGTCAAACCCGATGCCGTGCAGAACGGTCAGGGCGATGAAATTATCAGTCGCCTGGAGAAGCTGGGTCTCAGGATGGTGGCGTGCAAGATGCTGCGTATGGACAGGGCGCTGGCCGAGCGGCACTACGCCATTCACCGGGATAAGCCTTTTTTCGATGACCTGGTTGCTTATATGACATCAGCGCCGATAGTGGCGGCGGTCTTTGTGGGGGAGGGGGCGATAATGAAAATAAGGCAGGTAATGGGCGCCACCGACCCAGCCCAGGCGGACGCAGGAACAATACGGGCTGATTTCGGGCTGGATGTAAGACGCAACGCGGTGCATGGTTCCGACTCGGCGGAGACGGCGGAGAAAGAAATACCCCTGTTCTTCACTGAGGAGGAAATCATTGCCTAGAAGCGCTGGGCACGTCTAATGAATCCGCAGCACCAGATCGGCCTGGCCCCAGAGCCGGTCAAGCTGGTAGAATTCCCGTTCCGATGTGGAAAATATGTGCACGATTACGTCGCCGTAATCAAGCAGAAGCCACCCCGAGTCCACCGTGCCCTCGTGGTGGACGGGGAGCACTCCCTCCTTTTTCAGGCGGTGCTCCACCTCTTCATAAATGGCCCTTGTCTGGCGCTCGCTCTCTCCGGTGCAGATAACAAAGTAATCGGCAAAGCTGCATACTTTGCGGGTATCGAGCAGCACGATATCACCGGCCTGCCTGTCGCCGGCCGCATCCACTGCCCTGCGGGCTATTTCGATTCCTTCCAGAATTCGAGCCTCCACACAATTTGTACATAAAATTATAACATAGTTGGGGTAATTGTATAGATATATATTGACAACAGTATTTATTATGTGCTATGTTTGACATAAATATAAAGCATTTGGTCGAAATGAATAATCAGAAGTTCAACGCCTATTATTATTTTTATTATTTCTTTTTCTGGCGCACCAGCGCTGGGGAGGGTTCCACATGAGCTAAACACGGTTAAAAGTTAAAGAAGGTTAGAAATAAAGCAATCAGAAGAGCCCTCCCAGAAAGGGCTTTTTTATTTGCCCATTTTCGAGAAATCAGGAGAAGGAAGATGATAATCATGAAATCGGAAGCTACCAAAGAGGAAATCGCCAACGTGGTGAAGGAAATCAGGAGATTTGGCCTTAAGGCCGACGTCTCGCAGGGGGAGTTCCGGACGGTAATCGGCCTGGTCGGGGATGAACGCAGGGCGGACTTCTCCCATTTTGCCACTCTCCCCGGAGTCAAGGAGGCTATCCCGGTAGAAACGCCATATAAGCTCATCAGCAAGGAATACGGCCGGCAATTCGATGGGGAGAGAGACCGACGGCAGATACGCGCGGGCAACGTGACTATCGGCGGCGATAAGCTGGTTATTATTGCCGGGCCGTGCACCATTGAAGGCAGGTCGCAACTCTTTCGCATCGCCGAAGAGGTAAAGCAAGCCGGGGCGCATATCCTGCGGGGCGGTATCTTCAAGCCCAGGAGTTCCGTCCATTCGTTTCAGGGATTGGGAGCCAACGGCCGTGACGAAGCCGAGGAGGCGTTGCGCTGGCTGTATGAAGCTGGCCAAAAATTCGAAATGCCGGTGGTAACGGAGGTGAGGGGCGAGGCGCAGATTGACCTGGTGGCCAGCTATGCTGATATAATGCAGATTGGTGCCCGCAATATGTACAACCAGGACCTGCTGGCCAACGTGGCCAGAACCGGAAAACCGGTCCTGTTCAAACGGCACTTCGGTGCCGGCGTTGACGAGCTTCTGTCTTTCGCCGAATACATGGCGGCGGAGGGAAACAAAGATATTATATTGTGTGAGCGTGGTATCTTGCCGGTGGGAAAGGGGAAAAACTACACCCGCTATACCTTTGACCTCTCGGCGATCCCGGCAATTCAGAAGGAGACTTATCTGCCGGTGATTGCCGACCCCAGCCACGCCACCGGGCGTCAGGACCTTATTTATAACATGAGCTGCGCCGCGGTGGCCGCCGGGGCGAGCGGCCTGATGATAGAGACACACTATGACCCATCAGAGGCGCTGGTTGACGGCATGCAAACGATAACGCCGGAAGAACTGAAGGAGGTCATAACTGCCTGCTGTAAAATCCGTGAACTGGTTGCTTCCAAACATGAAGCCCGGGTGATAAGTGGATGAGACAGGTTAACGTAGCCCTGGCCAGTAAAAGCTACCCAATATACATCGGCTCCGGGCTGCTGGCCCAGACGGGGAACTATTTGAAGAAATTCAGGTTTGCCGGCAGACTGGTGGTCATCACCGACTCTACCGTGAGCAGACTGTACGGCAGCCTGCTGAAAGAGGCTCTGGAAGCCGACGGATTTGGGGTCAGCACCATTGAGGTACCGCCCGGTGAAGCGCAGAAATCGCTGGAAAACGCCGGGAGGCTTTATCAGGAGCTGACCGCCGTCCGTGCTGAAAGGACGACACCGGTTCTGGCGCTGGGGGGAGGCGTCATCGGTGACTTGGCCGGGTTTGTGGCCGCCACCTATCAAAGGGGTGTGCCGCTGGTGCAATTGCCCACCACGCTCCTCGCCCAGGTGGACAGCAGCGTCGGTGGGAAGGTGGCGGTGGACCACGGTCAATTGAAGAACATGATTGGCACCTTTTACCAGCCGGAAATGGTCATTGCCGATATAAGTACGCTGAATTCCCTGCCCGATGAAGAACTGAAAAATGGCCTGGCCGAAGTCATCAAAAGCGCGGCCATAAAAGACGGCGGTTTTTTCTCCTTCCTTGAGGAAAGTATGGTAAGGATAAAATCACTTGATGAAGGTCTCCTTGAGGAGATTGTATTTCAGTCGGTGAAGATAAAGGCGGAGGTGGTGGCCGAGGACGAGCTGGACATGGGCCTGAGGCATATCTTAAATTACGGCCACACCATCGGGCACGCTGTTGAGTCGGCCTCGGATTTCAAAATAAAGCACGGGAATGCAGTGGCCATCGGTATGGTGGCGGCAGCCCGAATCTCGAACAAAATGGGCTTGCTGGATAAAAACAAGGTGAACAGATTGATTAAGGTCATTGCACTGGCAGGACTGCCCACGGAGATGCCTGATTTCAATAAAGAAGACATAATGCAGGCCGTGCAGCATGATAAAAAAGTGCGGGAGGGCAAAGTCAGATTCGTCCTGCTGAGATCAATCGGAGAAGCGGTTGTCGTTGATGACGCTTCTCCGAGTTTAATCGAAGAGGTATTAGCCCAAAATGACCAGACCTAAAATCTGTGCCTCCATAGTCAACGGCGACCTCGAAGCGATAAAACGCGTTGAGCCGCTGGTCGATTTATATGAGGTGCGCATCGATTTAATCGGCCCGGAATGGAAGGAGCTTGCCAGACAGCTCCCGAAACCCTGGATTGCCTGCAATCGGAAACAGGCTGAAGGGGGCGTCTGGCAGAGAACTGAAGAAGAGCGTATCGCCGAGTTGCTCAGCGCCTTGGAACTGGGTGCGGAGATTATCGATGTTGAACTCAGCACGGAAGGCCTTGAAGATATTG
>CAYFVI010000211.1:0-13571 GCA_964346525.1 uncultured Dehalococcoidaceae bacterium | reverse complement strand
CGCATCCGTCGCCGTGAGCCTTTCTACGATGTCCTGCAGCAGGCCACCGCCGCCTGTAAATCTATCGTTGACCCGGAGCTGCCGCCGCGTCCGCTCGTCGGTATAAATGGCGAGATATTCCTGCGTTCCAACCGTTTCAGCAACCGCGATCTGGTGAAAGAGTGTGAAGAGGCGGGGCTTGAGGTTATCGTCTCCCCCGTCGGCGAGTGGCTGAAGTACACCGCCCACCGCAACCTCGAGGACGCGGTGAAAGACCGCAATTTCCGGAAGATGCTGTCCAGCTACCTGAAGAAGTTAGTCCAGGAACGCGATGAGCACCGGGTCTCCAGCTACTACCGTGAACTGCTCGATGGGAGAGAACCCTCCACGGCGGCCATACTGGCCAAGTCAGACCTTTACCTGTCCCCCCGCTGTGGCAGCGAGGCTGTCCTCAGCATCGGCAGCGGTGTGGAGTGGATGGAGTCTCCAGTATTCGCCGGGGTGATTTCCGTGATGCCCCACGGCTGCATGCCCGGCGGCATTGTGGCCGCCATGGCGGAGAAGTTCAGCACCACCTACCAGAAACCCTGGATCAGCCTCACCTATGACGGCTTCCTTGAGACGAACAACTCTGCCAGAATCAGCAATTTCGCCGAGCTGCTTAAATTCTGCCGGCAGGAAGTCAAAGCTGTATAGCATGAACGCGCAGTGGCATAACCTCCCCACCAGCCAGGCTCTTGAGTCGCTCGGTTCGCGACGTTCCGGGCTGGCCATTGCCGAGGCCAGGTCACGCCTCCTGCAGTATGGCTCGAATGAACTCAAAGGCAAGAGGAAGACGCCGCCCATAATCGTTTTCCTGAGACAGTTCCTCAGTCCGCTCATTTACGTCCTGATGGTCGCGGCCGTCATCTCCCTCATCGTCGAGCACTTCCTTGACGCCGGGGTGATTTTCGGTGTGCTCTTCCTCAATGCCGCTATAGGCTTCATACAGGAGACGCGCGCCGAAAAAGCGATGGAGGCGCTCATTCAGATGGCCGCGCCCAGAGCCCGTGTCCGGCGCGATGGCGAGATAAAGCTGATTCCCGCCAAGGAGATTGTCCCTGGCGATATCGTGCTCCTGGAAACGGGCGACCGCGTCCCGGCCGACGCCAGGCTCATCGAAGTCTCCAACCTGAAGGTCAACGAGGCCATGCTCACCGGAGAGTCCATGCCGGTGGACAAAGGCACCGAGGCCATGGGTGAGGACGTACCTTTAGCGGAGCGAAAGAACATGGTGCACATGGGCACCATCGTCAATTATGGTCGGGCCACGGCTATGGCCGTCAGGACCGGCATGACCACCGATATCGGTCAGATCGCCACCGCCATTCAGGAAATCAGACCGGAGAAGACGCCCCTGCAGAAGAACATCAGCAAGGTCAGTAGATACATCGTTGTTCTTTTCCTCAGCATATGTGCCCTGCTGGTGGCGGTGGGGTTGCTCAAGGGACTGGCCTGGCTGGAGGTATTCCTGCTGGCGGTGGCAGCGGCGGTTTCCGCCATACCGGAGGGTCTGCCCGCTGTGGTCACTGTGGTATTGGCGGTGGGCATGCGCATCATGGCCCGGCGCAATGCCATCATCCGCAAGCTGGTGGCCGTGGAGACCCTCGGCTCGGCCACGGTTATCTGCTCGGATAAAACGGGCACGCTGACGCTCAATGAGATGACTGTGCAGCGCCTGTATGCGGATGGCCAGTGGATTGAAGTAACCGGCGAAGGATACATCCCACGCGGTGAGTTCCGCCGCGATGGTCAACCGATAGACCCGCAGAATGAGCCCTCGCTTAACTTAATGCTGCGCATAGGCGCACTCTGCAACGATTCCTTCCTGACCAGACGGGACGATGATGATTGCTGCGATATCTACGGCGACCCGACGGAAGGTGCGCTGCTCGTGGCCGCGACCAAGGCGGGCATGGACAAGGAGAGGCTGGAAAAGGCTTTCCCCCGCCTTGACGAAATCCCGTTTCAAAGCGAAAAGCAGTACATGGCCACCCTTCACCCCCGCGACGGCGGCCGGGTGGCCTATGTTAAGGGATCCGTGGAGAAGATGCTGGGGCTCAGCAAATATAGACTCAACGGAGAAGAGGTTGTTCCCCTGACTGAGAAAGACATCGATGCCATCATGCAGGCTAACAACGATATGGCCGGGCAGGCGCTGCGGGTCATCGCCACCGCCTATGTCGAACTCCCCAGCGAGCTGGAAGACCTGAAAGATGAGCATATCCGGGGCAACCTGGTATTCGCCGGCCTTTCCGGCATGGCCGACCTTCCCCGAGAGGAGGCCAAAGAAGCAGTGCGACTGTGCAAGCAGGCGGGCATCAGAGTGGTGATGATAACCGGCGATCATAAAATAACCGCCGAGTCAATCGCCAACCAGCTTGACCTGCCGCTGGGGAAAACAGTGACCGGCCTTGAACTCCAGCGGATGACGGATGATGAACTGTACAACCAAGTGGAAGAAGTATCGGTCTTCGCCCGCATCGAGCCGCTGCACAAGCTGAGGATTGTGAACGCCCTGAAGAGCCATGGCCACGTGGTGGCCATGACCGGCGACGGCGTCAATGACGCTCCGGCACTGAAAACGGCCAATATCGGCATTGCCATGGGCATCACCGGCACGGACGTGGCCAAGGAAGGCTCGGATATGATACTGGCCGACGACAATTTCGCCTCGGTGGTGGCCGCGGTTGAGGAAGGTCGGGCCATTTTCAACCGTCTGCGCAACGTGCTCTTTTTCCTGCTGAGCACCAACCTGGGGGAACTCCTTGCCCTGTCCTTGGCACTCCTCTTCGTCGGCAAGGCGCCGCTCTTAGCGGTTCAGATTATCTGGGTGAACCTGGTTACGGATACTGCCGTGGCCGTGCCCCTCGGGCTGGAGCCGAAGGTCGGTGATGAGCTGAAACAGCCACCCCGCCACCCCGGCGTGGGCATAATCTTCCCCGGCCTGCTCCTGCGCATCATCTTCATGGCGACATTTATGGGCGTCGGCGTCTTTTCCATCTTTCGCTGGGCGGAGCCCAGAATGAGCATTGAAGAAGCGCGCACCATAACCTTCTGCACCCTGGTGGCCTTCGAGTGGTTCCGCGCCTTCAACGCGCGCTCCGATGAGTATACCGTTTTCCGCCTGGGCATCTTGGGTAACCGCTGGCTCCTCATGTCGATTAGCGTCGCCATAGTCCTCCAGTTAATCGTGGTCTACGCGCCCTTCATGCAAATCGCCTTCAGCACGGTGCCGCTGACGGCGGAGAAATGGGGCCTGGCAGTTCTCGCCGGAGGTTCCCTGTTTGTCATTGAGGAGACCAGAAAAGCGCTGCTCCCCGGTCTCTTCAGGCTGGGCAAGTGGCGTCCATTAAAGGAAACCAACGCCCGGAATTGAGTAACATAGAGGAAATGCGGCCCGGTAATGGAGCACTATTCGGGCGTGATTCTACCTTCTTTGTGGAGCCTTTGATAACATGCTCTTAGCTCGCTGGCGGTATCCTCCGGCAGGGCGGTGCTGATGTAAATGCCGGAACCCATTTCAAAGCCAGCGATGGTGGTCAGCCGGGGGATAATGCGGATATGCCAGTGGTAGTACGGGTCTTCCTCATCCTCGGTGAGGGTGCTGTCAATCATCAGATTGAAGGCGGGATTGTCCAGGGACTCATACAGGCAGAGGAGAACATTCTTCAGCGCCTTGGCCAGCTGGTTCATGTAGGTATCCGGGAAGAGACCAAAGGAAGCACAGTGCTCTCTGGGCATTATCCATGTCTCATAGGGGGCATGTGAAGCATAAGGATGAAAGACCACAAACTGCTCGCTCTTGACTACAATTCTCTGACCCTTATCCAGTTCCTCAGCCAGTAAATCGCAGTACAGACATCTGCCCCGGTCAATATAGTACTCGTGGGCGATATCGAACTGATGATGATAAGAAGGCGCCACAATGGGTGTGGCCACTATCTGCGAGTGCGGGTGTATCAGCGAGGTGCCCGATGCCCAGCCATGATTCTTGAAGATGGTGATGAATTTCAGGTATTTTTCCTTTTTCAGTGTGTTATACCGTTCCTGGTAGGCGATAAACACCTTCTCCATCTGGTCGTAGCTCATCAACGCCATGGGCATGTTGTGCGATGGCGTTTCGATGATTACCTCATGCGCCCCGATGCCATCCATTTTACGAAAAAGACGTGCTTCCTCCACGATGTCGCCGTTTTCACCAGGCGTCAGCGCGGCAAAGCGGTTCGGCACCACCCTCACCTCCCAAGGAGTACCCCGGTCCGATAGAGGAAGCCGGAAAACCTCCGGAGGTGTCAGCTCCTCGTTTCCCGGGCAGAAGGGACATGATGCATCCCAGCTTGGCAATTCATCCGCGGATCTGACGCGGTGTTTTGGCTGGGGTCGCTTTCCCCTCTCCGGCGCCAGTATTACCCAGAACTTGGTGGTGGGGTCCTGTCTCAGTTCTGACATCCTGTACCACCCCTTTTCTGAATATCCAGATTATTTCCGGAGTCGATTTTATTCTTTATGAGGAGGACGGTGCCGCTTTGGCCTTATCGTTTCACCGCTCTGGACAATGGAACTGCGGAAGTCCTTCTCGGTAACGTTACCGGCAATGGCACAGTTACGACCTATCCTCACGCCTTCTGGAACCTTGGCTCCCTTGCCGACCACGGTAATACCGGTATTGAGTATAGTCGGTTCCTCACGGTTGACCTGAAAATCATTACCGGTGCCTACATGGCTTTCTGCTTCAATGATAACCTCTTTATCAAGGATGGAATTATCAACTACACTTTCCCGGCCTATTACCGTATCATTCATAATGACCGAGTATCTGACCACGGTATTGGCCGCCACTCTGACCCCGGGAGAAAGAATTGAATTCTCCACCCGGCCTTCAATGATACAGCCATGGGATACCATGCTATTAACCACATCACCGCGACGGGAAATGACTACCGGAGGCCTGGGCTCATCTTCCTTGGTGCGAATCGGCCAGTCAGCGCTAAAGCTGATTGACGGCGGCGAGTCTAACAATCGCATATTGGCTTCCCAGTAGCTGCGGATGGTGCCGACATCCCGCCAGTATCCTTCAAAGTTATAGGCGCAAAGCCTGCAGTTACCGACCAGCTGCGGAAAGATATTCCGGCCAAAATCGTGTTTGGAGGAACGCCGCTGCGCATCATCCTCCAGAACCTGGCGAAGCAGTTCCTTCTGAAATACATAGACGCCCATGGAAACAAGGTCGCTCTTCGGCTCTTTCACCTTTTCCTGAAAGCCGGTGACCTGCTGGTTCTCATCAACGGTTACTGTGCCGAATTGTATCAGTTCATCCCTTGGCAAACGGGTGACGGCAAGGGTGGCATCCGCCTGGTTTTTGCGATGGAAATCGACCATATCGTTGTAGTCCATCTTGTAGATATGGTCTCCGCTTAATATCACCACCAGTTCTGCATCTAGCTCTTCAATGAACTGCAGATTCTGATAGACCGCATCTGCGGTACCTTTATACCAGTCCCGGCCTTCCTCTCGTGCCAGATAGGGATGCAGGAGCTGTATCCTGCCGTCGGGCCGGGCAAATCCCCACGCCATACCGATGCCGATGTGGTCTGTCAGGGAGCGCGGTTGATATTGAGTAAGTATAGCTACATTGTAAATGCCGGAGTTAACACAGTTACTCAGGGTGAAGTCAATAATACGGTATTTGCCGGCAAACGGGATCGCTGGTTTTGTTCTCTCCACCGCCAGAATGCCCAAGCGCTCTCCCGTACCACCGGCCAGAATGATAGCCACCGCGTCTTCCATCGTAATCACCACCTCCCCTGCGCTGTTTTGGGTACTTTTCTTCCCGGTTACCTGCGAACGCACATTACGGGTGATTACCGATTTCGCCAGGTTGTGTATAGCTGAAATGCCTTTTCCCCTATTATATCTGTTTGGGCTAATATGTCAAATCTCACCACCTTTTAATTGTGTAACCTTGCGCAAGCAAAGTCTTATAAAAAAAGGGAGCAGCTTTATCCGGCTCCCCTCTCTTCAGTTCCAGTCAAATCCTACCGTGCTTTGATTTCGATATGCTTGCTTTTGGCCTCCTCACCCCTGGGGAGCTTGATTTTCAGAAGGCCATCCTTGAACGTGGCTGAAACCTGCTCGGCGTTTACCTGATAGGGCAGTGAAATATGCCGCACATACTGGCCGAAGCTGCGCTCACAGCGGTAATAGGTGGTATCCTCGTCTACCTTCTCTTCCTTTTTCTCAACCTTTATGGTGAGCACATCTCCCTCAAGAGCGATATCGAGGTCGCTCTTCTTGATGCCCGGGAGCTCCGCCTTGACCACCAGTCCGTCCTTGTCCTCAAAAATGTCGGTCCTTGGCGTCAAGGTCGTGGCCACAGGTTCCCATGACTCCCAGAGCCCGCTGACCAGTTTTTCCATATCATCAAGAAAGCTCCAGGGCCGCTCTATCACCTTCAAAGCCCGGCCTGGACTTCTCCTTACAATGGCAACCATCGTGCACCTCCTTTGCTTTAGCGAGTTTATTTCTCTCTTTATGAAATTTTATTCCAGACTTCTCCACATGAATATGACTTTGGTCACAATGTTTTTGGACTGGAAAAGGATTTATGATAAAGTAATACTGAAGGTCAAAGAGGATAGACGATTATGCCTGCTCTTAGGGCTTTTTTCACCAATATGGCAGCGCCGATGCCCTTTCCCCGGAAGGTCTATCTTCTATTTCGGAATAACTTTATCAAGCTCATCAAAAGGCAGAGCTGCTGCGGGCATCCCGGCGAGCCCGGCTGCTGAGAAAGCAAGGAACTGTCTCCCGGTGCGGGAGAAGAAAAGGAGGTTTGAGACATGGCGGTAGAGAACGTTGGCGAGAAATATCGCTGCAATATATGCGGCAATGAGGTGGTAGTTACTGCGGCAGGCGGCGGCACCCTGGTCTGCTGCGGCGAAGACATGGAGAAATTGAGCGAACAGACAGCCAGTCCAGGAAACCTGCCACCTGATGGGTAAGATGACCGGAAGATAGAGTGGCTACGGTTTTAAGGGAGTATATTGTATTACTTCGCCTACGGTACCAATCTCAACCAGAAGCAGATGAAAGAGCGGTGCCCGGACAGCAGGCCGCTTTTCACCGCTGTCCTGCCCAATTACAAGCTTGTCTTTGCCGGCTGGTCACGGCAGTGGCGGGGAGGCCTTGCCAGCATCAAGCCGCTACGCGGTGAGCGGGTGCGGGGAGCTATATACGAGGTTACGGAGGCCTGTCTGCAAAAACTTGACCGCTATGAAAGCGGTTACAGCCGACTAAAAGTCACCGTTGTCGGTGAGGACGATGAGCCCATCGAAGCTATAACCTATGTCAAAACCGGCCTTCTGGAAGAGGCCGCTCCCTCGAAGGAATATCTGGCCATAATCCAGCAGGGCCTGCGTGACTGGCGTTTGTTTTAGACTTGAGCAGCATAATGAGCACGACGATACTTCTGGTACGCCATGGACAGACGGAATCGAATATTACCGGTTTCTTTATGGGCTGGTCCGATGAGGACATCAGCGAACTGGGTTATGCTCAAGCGCGCAGTATAGCCTCGCGTCTGGGCAGATTACCGATTGCCTCCATATATACCAGCCCGCTGAGAAGGACCATGAACACGGCACGCATTCTGGCCGGGCCGCATAAACTGGAACCAGAAGTAATGGATGACCTGATTGAGATCAAGCTCGGCGACTGGCAGGGACTGCATCGGGAGGAAATCAGACAGACGTGGCCGGAAATCTGGAAGCAGTCCCGAATTGACCCTTCCGACGTCGCCCTGCCCAACGGTGAAAGTTTCCAGCAGGTAACTGACCGGGCAGTACGCGCTTTCAACCGGATTGTGGTCGCCAACACAGACCGGCATGCTTTGGCCGTAACACATGACGTGGTTATTCGCGTTTTGGTGGCACATGTCCTTGGTGCATCCAACAGCATTTATCGGCACCTGGAAATAAATAACGCTTCGCTCAGCATCATCAGGGTGGAGGATGACAGGGCACGAATCGTTACCCTCAATGATACCTCGCACCTTGAACACACAGGATGATGGAAAGAGACTTTCCTATCAGTGTAAATGGCCTGAACATTGACGTTATCCATCGCCAGGCCAATCTCGACGGCAGGGTTCTGAACCTGACGCCGAAGGAATTTGACCTGCTCGCTTTCCTGGGCAGGAACCGGGGGGTAGTCTTCAGCCGGAAACAGCTCCTGGAAAAGGTCTGGGGCTATGACTATGCCGGAGACACGCGCACTGTTGATGTCCATATCAGATGGCTCAGGAAAAAGCTCGAGGCCGACCCCGGAAGGCCAGAGCGCCTCCTCACCGTCAGGAGCGTC
The DNA here is from genome assembly GCA_964346525.1 of uncultured Dehalococcoidaceae bacterium. Lineage (GTDB taxonomy): Bacteria > Chloroflexota > Dehalococcoidia > Dehalococcoidales > RBG-16-60-22 > E44-bin89. The sequence continues at coordinate 5,192 of CAYFVI010000211.1, read as the reverse complement.
GGCTACAAGCTGGAGGGGTAAGATGTCTTTCATTTTGACATGATTGGCCCAATCAAGGTAAAATAATAAAAAGTGCAAAAAATTCTATTTGTCTGTGTGCACAATTCAGGCCGAAGCCAGCTGGCAGAGGCCTTTTTTAATCACCTGATAAAAGGCAAAGCCCTGGCTGCCTCGGCGGGGACCAACCCGGGCGCCGAGGTAAATCCAACTGTTGTGCAAGCGATGCATGAGGTCGGCATCGATATAAGCCAGCAGAAAACGAAAGCGCTCACCCTGGAGATGTTGGAGAAAGCCGACCGCGTTATCACCATGGGCTGTGGCATTGAAGAAGTATGCCCCGCCAGTTTTGTCCCCTCCGAGGACTGGGCGCTCGAAGATCCGCATGACCAGTCCATTGAGAAGGTGAGACAGATAAGAGACGAAATCAAAGCTAAAGTTGAGGTGCTGGTTAAAGAATTCGGATGACACGGAGTATTTATTTCGCTCGCAGTCCGCCGTATAATTAAGAAATAAACCTTTTCATAAAAGACCAATTAATTGAGGAGTTTTAAGACAATACATGCTTTCACGGATCCACCACATATTGAACAACGGTAGATTCCTGCTAATGCTGGTTTTTGCCACCAGCTTGATTTTCATTGTGGGCGGCTGTGCCCCGCAGGCACCGGAGCCGTCCGGCTCAGAGATATCCGGCACTTTCAAGGTTATCGGTTCCAACACAGTAACCCCCCTGACCACGGTATGGGCAGAAGAGTTTATGAAAATAAACCCCAAGGTGAACATCTCTGTGAGCGGCCCCGGCTCCGGCGTCGGTATTGCCAGCCTTATCAACGGCACCACCGATATCGCCCAGGCCTCTCGCGAGATGAAGGCAAAAGAATATGAGCAGGCCAAAAATCAGGGAGTTAACCCCTACGAAATCCAGGTTGCCACGGACGCCCTTTCGGTGATTGTACACCCATCCAATCAAGTTTCCGAACTGACCATCGCCCAGCTTTCCGCCATCTATACCAATGAGATAACCAGCTGGAAAGAGGTGGGCGGCAATGATGCCCCCATCGTGGCCATCGCCCGCGACACCAACTCCGGCACTCACGTCTTCTTCAAGGAGCATGTGGTCCAGATGCAGGGGCTGGAGACCCAGAACAAAGCGCTGGAGTACGGCCAGGACGTGCTCTTCCTGCCCTCCACGGAAGGAGGCGTTACCGAGGTGGCCAATAACCCGAATGCCATCTTCTATCCCGGACTTGGCTACCTGACCGACGAGGTCAAACCCCTGGCCATAAAGAGGACGGCGGATGACCCGGCTGTCCTGCCCAGCGTGGCGACAGCGCTGGATGGTACCTACCCCGTTGCCCGCCCCCTCCTCTACTATACCAACGGCCAGCCGGCCGGAGTCATAAAGGCCTTTATCGATTACTGCCTCTCGCCCGAAGGCCAGGCCAAGGTAACCGACGCTGGCTATGTGCCACTTCAGTAATATATAATAAAATAGCCAGATATCCCCGGGGAAAACAAACGGAAAGGAAAATACTATCCCCATGCTACAGCGGGGAGCTTCACCCACCACTGCTGATGCTGGACTCGCCATGAGTCTCAAACGGCGGTGGCGTTTCCGTGAAAAAACCATAGAAAGCTTCATCTTCCTAAACGGCGTGCTGGCCGTCATCGTCCTTTTAGGCGTTCTCCTTCTTCTACTACGCGAGGGCCTGCCCGCATTTTCCTACACATCTCCTTTGAAATTTTTCTTCGGCACGCAGTGGTATCCGGTCTCGGAGCCACCAACCTTCGGCATGTTTACCTTCTTCGCCGCCACGTTCTGGGTTACCCTTATAGCCACGGCGATTGCGGTACCGGTCGGAGTTGGCTGCGCGGCCTATCTTGCCGAAGTCGCCCCTTCCAGCGTCCGGGAGACGGTTAAACCCATCATCGAGCTGCTATCCGGCATCCCCTCCGTGGTCATGGGGCTTATCGGCCTGTTACTTTTATCGCCACTGGTTCAGAGCATGTTCAACCTCAATACCGGTTTGAGCGGCCTAACCGCCTCCATCATGCTGTCGATGATGAGCCTGCCCATAATTGTCAGTGTCTCCGAGGACGCGCTGCGGGCTGTGCCAAACGAGTTCCGGGAGGCATCATTCGCGCTCGGGGCCACAAAATGGGAGACCATCCGCCATGTCTGCATTCCCGGAGCACTCTCCGGCATTGCCGCGGCCGTCATGCTCGGGGTGGGACGTGCCATCGGCGAGACCATGACCGTTCTGATGGTAGCCGGCGGTGCGCTGGCCGTGCCCCTTTCACCCACCGAACCCATGATGCGAATGACGGCAGCTATCGCTTCCGGAATCGGCAATGCCGTCCGCGGCGGGCCCCAGTACCAGGCGCTTTTTGCCATCGGCCTGATTCTCTTCCTCATGACGCTGTCTGTGAACCTGATTGCCGACCGTGTGCTTGAGCGCCAGAAACGGAAGTTTGCGAGGTAGTCGATATATGGCAGGCCAGTCCATAGCCAGAAAAGAATTAACCCAGCGCACCGCCTTCAGCCTGCTGGTGCTGGCAACAGCAATTGTGGCGGTGCCGGTGCTTTTCATCATCGCCTACATCATCGTCAACGGCGCCGGCGCCATTAGCTGGGAATTCCTGACCCAACCGCCTTCGCAGGCGGGCAAGGCGGGAGGCATTTTTCCGGCCATCCTGGGCACATTCTATCTCATGCTCGGCACGCTTATTTTTGCGCTACCGGTGGGCGTCCTCGCCGGCATCTACTTAACTGAATACGCCCGCGATAACTGGCTGACCCGCCTCATTAACATGGCCATTCTAAACCTGGCCGGCGTGCCCAGCATTGTCTACGGTCTTTTCGGGCTCGGCCTATTTGTGCTGACCATGAAATTCGGCATGTCGCTGCTCTCCGCCAGCCTGACACTGGCCTGCCAGGCACTGGCCCTGACCATTACCACGTCGAGGGAAGCGATTCTAGCCGTGCCCAGGGAGTACCGGGAAGGAAGCCTGGCCGTAGGTGCCACCAAATGGCAGACGATACGGCATGTCGTTCTGCCCCAGGCGCTGCCCGGCATAATTACCGGCGCCATCCTGGCGATGAGCCGTGCTGCCGGTGAGACGGCACCGATACTGGTGGTCGGGGCTGCCTTTATCGTAGCCGGACTGCCCGGTTCCCCATTTGACCAGTTCATGGCGCTGCCCTATCACCTCTACACCGCCGCCGCCCATGTCCCGGGCATGCCGAAAACCACCATATGGGGTATTGCGCTGGTGCTGCTGGTTGTGGTATTGTCTTTTAATTCCCTGGCGGTCTTCATCAGGGTGCGAGTCCGACAGCGGAGGTTCGGTTCATGAACGTTAACCGCTTACTGTTCAACCATCGGGCAGCTCGCAGCAACAAGGCAAAGCTGAAAACCGAGAGAGTGAGTCTGCATTACGGGACGTTTCAGGCGCTCAGAAATATATCACTGGATATCCTGGAGAGGTCAATTACAGCCATCATCGGCCCATCCGGCTGCGGGAAGTCCTCTTTTCTGCGCCTTTTCAACCGCATGAACGATTTGATTATCGGGGCGCGCGTCGACGGCACGGTAGAGATTGACGATATCAACATTTATGATAAAGATATCGATGTGGTGGAACTCAGGAAGCGGGTGGGCATGGTCTTCCAGAAACCAAATCCCTTCCCCATGTCGGTCTTTGAGAACGTCGCCTTCGGTCCCCGCCGACATGGCAGGACAAATCGCGGTGAACTCGAAGGCATCGTGGAGCGCAGCCTCCGTCAGGCCGCTCTCTGGGACGAGGTGAAAGATAAGATTGGGCAATCGGCATTTGCCCTGTCCGGCGGCCAGCAGCAGCGCCTGTGCATCGCTCGCGTTCTGGCTGTCGAGCCGGAGGTCATCCTCATGGACGAGCCGTGCAGCGCTCTTGACCCCATCGCTACCCTCAGAATCGAAGACCTGATGCGGAGCCTGGCCAATGATTATACCATCGTCATCGTTACCCACAATATGCAGCAGGCAGCGCGGGTGTCAGATAATGCCGCTTTCCTGATGATGGAAGAGGACAGGGCCGGCATACTGGTGGAATATGGTCCTACCTCGCAGCTCTTCACCAACCCCAAAGACAAGCGGACGGAGGATTACATTACCGGCCGATTCGGTTAAGGAGCAGTAAGGAGGTCCCGATTATGGAGATACGTACCAGCTTTCACAAAAAGTTACAGGAGATTCAGGACGAGTTGCTGGCCATGGGCAGTATGGTGGAGAAGGCTATCAGCCGTTCCATTGAAGCGCTTAAAAAACGCGACCTGAAACTGGCAAAGCAGATTATTGCCGATGACCAGAAGATTAACGAAAAGCGATTTGAAATCGAGGAAACCTGCATTCAGCTTATCGCCACGCAGCAGCCGATGGCTGGGGACCTGCGCACCCTTATTAGCGTGCTCAGCATCACCTCGGAGCTGGAACGCATCGGCGACCATGCCGAGGGGGTTGCCAAAATCGTCATCATGATCGGCGATGAGCCACCTCTAAAGCCATTGATTGACATCCCTCGTATGGCGGATAAGACCATAGACATGCTGCACCGCAGCCTAGGCGCCTTCATGAACTGCGATGAGAGCATCGCTCAGCAAATCGCCGTTGAAGACGATGAGGTGGACCAGTTATATGACCAGGTCTACCGGGAACTGATAAGCTTCATGGTGGAAGACCCGAAAACGATTACCCGGGCCACACGCCTTCTCTGGGTGGCCCACAACTTGGAGCGCTGTGCCGACCGGGTGACCAATATCTGCGAGCGCATCGTCTTTACCGTTACCGGCCAGATGCGCGAGATAAATGTTTCCAAATATTAGAATGCTGCCGGAGGCCGAGGAGTAAAACCGTGTTCTGGAAATACCCTCAGGATTTCAAGAAAGTACAGTACAAGCCCGGGGAAATAGCGGAATATGTCTATGGTGATGGTATTTTAATGGCACGGATACAGGTGAGCTCGGACGTCAAGGGCAGCATGCACGATTATGAGCAGATCAGCCTGATGCTGGAAGGAGAGATTGAACTCACGATAGGTGAGGAGACGAGGAGGCTCCGAAAGGACGATGCCTTCTATATTCCGGCCAACGTGTCCCACAGCGTCAGGGTTATCTCCACTCCGTGCACCATCCTGGACTGCTGGCCCTGCGGTGG
>CAYFVI010000210.1:0-5902 GCA_964346525.1 uncultured Dehalococcoidaceae bacterium | reverse complement strand
CCATATTGGAATAGCTTTCTATTCCCGCCTCTTTTAATATCCGGATCCCTTCCTCCTTGTTGGTGCCGATCATCCGCACCACAACCGGCTTTTTAACCGGCGAGGCATCGAGCGCTTCCACAATCCCCTGCGCCACGAGGTCACAACGCGTCACGCCGCCCAGGATGTTGACCAAGATGGCCTTAACCTGTGGTCTGGATATGATGACGCCGACCGCTTTCCGGACGGTCTCCGTCCCGGTGCCGCCGCCGATGTCCAAGAAGTTGGCCGGTTTGCCGCCGTAAAGATGCACCGCGTCCAGCGTGGCCATGGTCAGGCCAGCGCCGTTGCCGATGATGCCGATATCTCCATCGAGGTCAACATAGGCCAGACCCTGCTTTCTTGCCTCGACCTCGGCGGGGCTGGCTTCTATTCTCGAAACTTCTGTACCGTCAAACTCCGGGTGACGGAAAAGGGCATTATCGTCGATGATGATGCGGGCATCGCAGGCCATCAGCTCACCAGACGCGGTTTTAGCCAGCGGATTGATTTCCACCAGTTCAGCATCGCAGTCCATGGCGATGCGGTAAAGCTTGTCCATAATCTTGCTTATCGTAACTGTATCAGATGTGGACAAAGCGCTAAACGTAGCGAGCATTTTTCGGGCCATCTGTTCATCGAAGCCCTTGAGCGGGTCAACATGGTGACGTACTATTTTTTCCGGCGAAGTCCGCGCAACCTCCTCAATGTCAATGCCGCCGCTGGTGGAGGCCATGACAACATATCTTTTAGCCTGCCGGTCTATGGTCACCGAGGCGTAAAACTCATCAACTATATCGATTTTCTGCTCAATCAAGATATTGGCTACCGTGGAGCCTTTGATAGTGCTGCGGAAAAGTCCGGTGGCGACCTCTTTTGCCTTTTCCGGGCTATCGGCGAACAGTATGCCGCCCGATTTACCTCGGCCTGACACCAGAACCTGTGATTTCAATGCCACCGGCCCGCTGATTTCTTTTGCCGCCACCTCAGTCTCGAAGGGACTTGAGGCCACCTTTCCCACCGGCGTCGGGATGCCATATCTTTTCAGGATATCCTTGGCTTCAAACTCGAAAAGTTTCATCTTTCAACCGTCGGTTGCTATGCAGCGCTAGATCTCAAATTCCTCCGCTGTCCCGGCATGCTTCAGACGCCCTTTCAGTCTGCGGGCAACTTGCAGCGCTTTATCGAACGCCTGCAAATTCGCCTTCAGTTTCGCCGATGGCAGTCGGTTGGCAATGGCTCTGGTTAAAGCACGGCGGTCGATGAGCGGACAGAAGGGCACCAGCGAGCCGAGGGCAGCCACATTGATGGCGCGCTCTTCGCCTACGGTGCGGGCTATTTCCCCGAAGGGAATTGAGATTGTTTTCTCCCAGAGAACCCGCCGTATTGCGTCTGAATCGACAATGACCAGGCCGTCCTCTTTCATATCCGGCAGGTTACGGTCGCAGGCTACCTGGGTGAGGGCGATGAGTGCATTTAGCTCTGTGGACTGGGGGTAATCAATCTCCGTCTTGCTCAGAATGACCTCGGAGACGGAGTTGCCCCCTCTTGTCTCCGGGCCGTAGCTCTGGCTTTGCGCCACGTGAAGGTCTTGGCTAATCCCCGCCTCGGCCAGCATTACACCGGCCAGAATTATGCCCTGACCTCCAGCGCCGGCTATCCGGATTTCAAACCTGGGACTTTTCACCAAGGAGTTTCTGATATTGCTCATGGTAGTTTGGCCTTTCTCTATCTACCATAACGCCGATGACCAGCTTGCCTTCCAGTTCGGCATCGCTCAACCCTTTGGCTTTTTCCGCCGTAACGGAATTGTCCTTCTGCCACTTCATCATTTCCACTGGCGATTTGAGCTTCAAAAAATGGCCAGCATGGATGACGCAGTGCGATACCACCTCCACTATGGCGAAGCCCTTCTTCTGCAAGGCCTGGCCAATCTGGCGCTCCAGTAGGCGCGTGTGGTAGACGGTGGAGCGCGCCACGAAGACCGCACCGGCGGCCTCGGCCAGTCGGCAGATATCAAAATCAGGCTCGAGGTTGCCATATGGCGATGAGGCGGTTATGGCTCCATAGGGCGTGGTGGGGGAAGTCTGTCCCCCGGTCATCCCGTAAACGTTGTTGTTCAGGATGAAGCTGGTTATCTCAACATTGCGCCGTGCCGCGTGAATAAAGTGGTTCCCCCCGATGGCCACGGCATCGCCGTCACCCATTACCGTTATCACCTTGAGTCGGGGATTGGCCAGCTTTATGCCGGTGGCGAAGGTGAGCGCCCTTCCGTGTGTGGTGTGCAGTGTGTTGAAGTCGACGTATACCGGGAGCCGACCGGAACAGCCGATGCCGGAGATGAGGACAATATCGTCTTTGCTGTACCCTTCCCGGTCGATGACTCTTATCAACGCCTGCATGAAGATGCCGATGCCGCAGCCGGAACACCATATATGCGGGAACCGTTTGCTGGAACGGAGATATTTATGGACGAGGTGCGTTGGTTCCCTCATGGGTAAATCTCCTCCAGCGTCTTCAGGATTTCCGCGGGCTTGATGGGCGTGCCATCGACCTTATTCAGAGTGACCACCTCACAGTGGCTTTGATTGACCCTTTTCACCTCTCGGGAAATCTGCCCGACGTTCAGCTCCGGCACCAGGACCTTGGCCGAGTTTTCCAGTATTCCGGTTACGGTACGGCGCATGAAGGGCCAGAGGATTTTGAGCTTGATTAGTCCCGCCTTAAGTCCGTTCTCTCGCGCTTTCTGCACTGCCTGGAGCGCGGCACGCGCCACGCAGCCGTAGGCGATGACCGTTACCCGGGCATCATCGGTTTCATAGGCATCAAACCACTGCAGACGGTCGAAGTCCTTTGATATCTTGGTGAAGAGCCGGTGGATGAGGGGCTCCACCTCATCGGTGCGGACAGTGGGATAGCCCCTCACGTCATGGTACAGGCCGGTAACGTGGTAGCGGTAACCATCGCCAAAGGCTGGCATCGGCGGCACGCCGGTGCCCGGATCGGCGTAGGGAATATACCATTCAGGTGGAACGGTGGGGTGGGGTCTGTCTTCGATTTCCAGGTCGTCTTTGGCGGGCAGAATAATACCCTCCCTCATATGCGCCACCACCTCATCGACGAGCAGGATTACCGGGGTGCGGTACCTTTCCGAGAGGTTGAAAGCCTGCAAGGTAAGATCGAAAAACTCATAGACGGAGGAAGGGGCAAGGACGATGATGGGGTGGTCACCGTGGGTGCCCCAGCGGGCCTGCATGACATCGCTCTGGGAGGGCTGTGTGGGCAGGCCGGTGCTCGGGCCGGCCCGCATTACGTCGACGATAACGCAGGGGACTTCAGCCATGCAGGCAAAGCCGATATGCTCCTGCATCAGCGAGAAACCGGGCCCGCTGGTGGCCGTCATGCTTTTCATCCCGGCCAGCGAAGCCCCTATGGCCGCGCCCAGGCTGGCAATCTCGTCCTCCATCTGAATGAAGACGCCGCCGGCAGCAGGCAGCTTCTGGGCCATAATCTCCATAATCTCCGTTGCCGGCGTGATGGGGTATCCAGCGTAGAAGCGGCAGCCGGCCATCAGGGCGCCTTCAGCGCAGGCCTCATTTCCCTGCCGGAGGACCTGTTTCTTCGCGACTTTCCTCATCTTGGTACACCACGATGGCAAAATCGGGACATCTCATCTCGCAGAGCAGGCAACCGGTGCATTTTTCGGGGTTTTTTACGATTGGGTAATCGGAATCATCGGCTTCGAGGACTTTATGAGGGCAGAAGGCGATACAGATGCCACACTTCTTGCACCATCCCTGATATATCGCAACCCTGTTCATATGACCGCCACATAATTATATTAAATAGGGCGCGGTGGCACAAGTTTTGCTTTTAATCCGGCATCTGTTAGAATTAAAATATATGCTGCAAAAGAGATTTGCCAGCAGGTGGCTGAATTGCCAGGGTCACGGGCTCCCTCAAGCCGCCGTTGAAATAATCCAGATTACGCTCTAAAACTCGGCGTAAAGGCATTTCCGGGCTTTGTGCGGATTTGAGAATAAGGCATTAGGATGAGGATTAATATCTCCTCACGGACGCTCCAGAGCGACTTCGTTAAGAAAGTAGCGGAAATCTCCGGACAGGACCTTCTTTCCTGCAACCAGTGCGGCAAGTGCTCGGCGGGTTGTCCCATGTGTTTCGCCATGGACTGGTTGCCCAATCAGGTTATCAGGCTGGCACAGCTCGGACTTGAGGAGGATATCGCCGCATCAAAGACCGTCTGGCTCTGCGCTGCCTGCCTCACCTGTAGCGTCCGCTGTCCGCGCGGGGTCGACTTGGGCCGGGTGATGGAGGCGATAAGGCTCATCACCCTGAGGAAAAATATCGACTACGTGAGAGCGGCGCGCATTCCGAAAGAGACCGTGAAAGAGCTTCCCCAGATAGCGCTGGTCAGCGGCTTCCGCAAGCATACTGCCTGAGGGGTGTTATGGAACTGAGTTACTATCCAGGGTGTACGCTGAAGACCAGGGCAAAAGGGCTTGAGGATTCCGCCATCGCCGCCATGGATGCTCTGGGCATCAGGCTGGCGGAAATCGAGCGCTGGAACTGCTGCGGCACCGTCTATTCGCTGGCTGAAGACGACCTGGCCCGTCATCTGGCCCCGGTGAGAAACTTAATTCGCGTCAAGGAGCAGGGCGGCGACAGCGTTGGCACCCTGTGCTCCTTCTGTTACCATACGCTGAAGCGGGCGAACATGCTGATGCTCAATGATGGTGAAAAGCGGAAGGCACTTAACGACTTCATGGAAGAGGAGGGTGAGTATAACGGTGAGGTGGAGGTGGTCCATCTCCTCGAGGTGCTGCGGGATGAGGTCGGCTGGGAGAACATCGCGGCCAGAGTCAAAGTCCCGCTGCATGGTCTGAAGGTGGCGCCATATTATGGCTGCACCCTGCTGCGACCTCAGGAGGTGGCTATCGACGATGTTGAGAGGCCAACCATTTTGCACCGATTGATAGAGGCGATAGGTGCCGAGGCGTTCGATTTCCCTTACGCCACCGAATGCTGCGGCGCGTTTCAAATCGTGGGAAACCCCGATTCCATCACCCAGCGCGCCTGGGAGATATTGAGCTCGGCACTGAGGCGAGGCGCCGAGGCCCTGGTCCTCACCTGCCCCCTCTGCCACTATAACCTCAGCCAGAGACAGGCGGAATTAATGCAGAGATACAGCGATTTTCCCGGCATGCCGATTTTCTATTTCAGTCAGCTTCTGGCCATTTCGCTGGGAATCGACCCGGAGGTCTGCCATTTTAAGCTGGACTATGTTGACCCGCTTTCTCTCCTTAGGAGCAAGAAGCTGGTCTCTTAATTAAAGTATGGGAAAACAGTGGGTAAGTCAGGTAATTCAATAACCAGAAAAGCATTGATTATCGGTGGTGGGGTGGCCGGTATTCAAGCGGCTTTGGACATCGCCGATGCCGGATATGAGGTTATCTTGGTGGAAAGAAGCCCCAGCATCGGCGGGCACATGATACAGTATTCCGAGGTCTTTCCCACGCTGGACTGCCCGCAGTGCATCCTGACGCCCAAGATGGTGGAGGTTGGTCAGCACCCCAATATCAGGCTTCTGACCTATGCGGAGGTGGAGAAGGTCTCCGGTCAGATAGGGAATTTCTCCGTCCGTGTTAGAAGAAAGGCTTCTTATGTGGAAAGGGATAAGTGCACCGGATGCGGCGAGTGTTCTCCAGTATGCCCGGTTGAAGTATACAGCGAGTACGAGCGCGGGGTGGCGGCGCAGAAAGCAATCTATAAACCCTTCGGTCAGGCAGTGCCCGCTGTCTTTACCGTGGAAAAAAGAGGTATCTCACCGTGTCGAATTGCCTGCCCGGCGGGCGTTAACGCGCAG
>CAYFVI010000209.1:0-3138 GCA_964346525.1 uncultured Dehalococcoidaceae bacterium | reverse complement strand
TAGGCGTCAGCCCGGCAATCTCGTCCATAATCCGGGACGGATCGCTGAACTTGAAACCATCGCTGCCCATGCGCTGACTGACCTGGCCGATAATCCACCAGTCCGGCCTGGCATTGCCTACGGGTTCAATCGCCTTCCTCACCCTCTGCACCCTCCTCTCGGTGTTGGTGAAGGTGCCGTCCTTCTCGGCGAAAGTGGTTGAGGGCAGGATAATATGCGCATATTGAGCGGTCTCGTTTAAGAAGCAGTCCTGCACTATAAGCAATTCCAGTCGCTGCAGCGCTTCGATGGCATGCTTGGCCTCCGGCTCGGTCAGCACCGGGTTCTCGCCCATTACATACATCGCCTTTATCTGGCCGTTGTAGGCGGCCTCAAACATTTCAGTGTGGGTAAGGCCCGGCCTGGCCGGGGGAAGAGAACAGCCCCACCCCACCTCAAATTTTTCCTTCACCGATTCGCTGGTCACTGCCTGATATCCGGGGTAGACATTGGGCAGCGCGCCCATATCACAGGCACCCTGAACGTTGTTCTGGCCGCGCAGCGGATTGACCCCGCTTCCCGGCTTGCCGATATTCCCGGTGAGTATGGCCAGATTGGCGACGGCGACCACGTTATCCGTGCCGTGCGAGTGCTGGGTGATGCCCATGGCGTAAAAGATGGCCGCCGGGCGGCTGGTAGCGTACATTCTGGCTGCCTCTCTTATCCTGTCCTTCGGCACGCCGGTGATTTTCTCCACAGTATCAAGGTCGAATTTTTGCAGTGCCTCCTTAAAAGCATCGAAGTTCTCACCGCGCGCGCTGATAAAATCTCTGTCCAGCAGGTCCTCATCAACGATAACCCGGCACATGCCCATGAGCAGGGCAACGTCGCTGCCGGGGCGGTGCTGCAGGTAGATATCGGCATGGCGAACCAGCGCTATCTCCCTCGGGTTGGCCACGATGAGCTTGGTGCCGTGGCGGACAGCGCGTTTCATCTCAAAGCCGATGACGGGATGGGCTTCGGTGGTGTTGGCGCCGATGACGAACATGCAGGCGCTATCCCTGATATCGCCGATGGAGTTGGTCATTGCCCCGCTCCCGAACGAGGTGACCAGACCGGCCACCGTTGGGGAATGTCAGAGGCGGGCACAGTGGTCGATATTGTGCGTGCTGATGACCGCTCGCCCCAGCTTCTGGAGGAGGTAATTTTCCTCGTTGGTGCATTTAGCCGAAGAGATAATGGCGACCTCTTCCGGTTTGTATTTTCCCAGCCCCGCCGCCACCTCGTCGAGCGCTTCGTCCCAGGTGGCTTCCGTGAATTCGCCGTTTCGCCTGACCAGCGGCTTGTCCAGGCGGTCAGGGTGGTGGATGAATTCGGTAGCGCCGAAGCGGCCCTTGACGCAGAGCCGGCCGCGGTTGACATCGTTCTCCCTGTCCCCGCGGACGCTTATGACCTGACCATCTCTCACCCCGAGGTACATCTGGCAGCCGACGCCGCAGTAAGGGCAGGTGGTCTTCACCTCGCAATCTGGCTGAGTGGTCGTTTTAGGCATCAGGGCAGCCACCGGGCAGCGCACCATGCACTCGCCGCAGGACTTACATATCGATTCGAATAAGGGCTTATCACCGAAGGTGGCCACTTTAGCCTGGTAGCCGCGGTAGGCGAGGTCAATCGCCCCGACGCCGGTTACCTCATTGCAGGCACGCACGCACCTGGCACAGAGGATGCAGTAGTTCCGGTCCAGGTCGAAGAAAGGGTTGCTGGTGTCGATTTCGAAGGTGCGATTGGTGTGGGGAAAGCGCCGCTCGGTGATGCCGAGGTAGGCAGCAACTTTCTGTAGCTCACACCTCTGGTTCTTGCGGCAGGTAAGGCAGTCCATCGGATGGTCGGCGATAAGCAAATCGATAGCCAGGCGGCGTACTTCATTGACTACCGGTGTCTCGGTGCGCACGACCATGCCATCGCCAGCCGGCGTGGTGCAGGCGGTGGGTATACCGCGCATATTTTCAATCTCAACCACACAGAGGCGGCAGGAGCCATACGGCTCCAGGTCAGGGTCAGCGCAGAGGGTGGGGATATAGATGCCGGCCTGCTGAGCCACCTCCAGCACGGTCATTCCCTTCTCTGCTTTTACTTTTTGTCCGTTAATGTTCAAGCTAATATTCTGCATCATGACTCTCCGCCGCGGGGTTCTCCCGAATCCCTGGCATCCGTCTTTGAGACCGTTATCGGCACCGGCTTGTCGGGGACGGCCACCTCTTCACCGGAGACTTTCACCACTGCCCCGAACCTCCCCGGGCAAACATCAAGGCAGGTGCCACATTTGCTGCATTTTTCCTGGTCGATAACGTGTATCATGCGCTTATCTCCGGCGATTGCTTCTGATGGGCAGTTCCGGAGACAGATGCCGCAGCCCTGGCATTTTTCGGGCAGGATATAGTAGGAGACCAACTCGTTGCAGGCCAGGGCGGGACACCTTTTCTCCCTGATATGAGCCTCATATTCATCGCGGAAATAGCGGATGGTGGTCAGCACCGGATTGGGCGTTGTTCCACCCAGGGCACAGAGGGAGCCGGCTTTAACCTGTTTACTTGTTTCCAGAAGCAGGTCAAGGTCCTCCGGCCTGCCTTTTCCGGCGCAGATATTCTCCAGCATATCGAGCATTTGCTTGGTACCCAGACGGCAGGGAACACATTTGCCGCATGACTCAGCCTGGGTGAAGGAGAGGAAATAGCGAGCTATATCGACAATGCAGGTATCTTCATCAATCACCACCATGCCGCCCGAGCCCATGATGGAGCCAGCCTCGGCCAGTGACTCGTAGTCCACCGGCAGGTCCAGTCGGCCGGCGGGCAGGCAGCCGCCGGAAGGTCCCCCGGTCTGTATTGCCTTGAATTGCTTATCGCCGGGAATGCCGCCGCCGATGTCATAAACAATCTCTTTCAGGGAAATGCCCATGGGCACCTCGATAAGCCCGGTGCGGTTTATCTTGCCGGCCAGGGCGAAGGTCTTGGTGCCCTTGCTTTTTTCGGAGCCATAGCTGGCGTACCAGTCAGCGCCTCGCTGCATAACTGCCGACACATTGGCCCAGGTCTCAACGTTATTGATGTTGGTCGGTTTACCCCACAGGCCGGACTGGGCGGGGAAGGGGGGGCGGGA
>CAYFVI010000208.1:0-1916 GCA_964346525.1 uncultured Dehalococcoidaceae bacterium | reverse complement strand
GCCTCAGAGACTCGACAGCCAAGGCGGGCCAGCAGCCTGACCAGGAGCTTATCCCGCAAGCATTCAGCAGCTTGCTCAATCCGGTCTACTTCCTTTGGCTCAAGGTATGTCTTCATCTGGCTAGTTCTTAAAATCTTTGATTTTTGACTTTTTACATTCTTAGTATCCAACATAAAGTCATTAAGTGAAATTTCAAGAACTAGCACGTTTATCATACCCACCCTGCGTTAAACTTCGAGAGCATTCGTATTTTCTTGACACCCAAGTTTAGTGATAGAATTCTCCTTAGCAAATATTGTTACTGAGTTGAGAGGATGGAAGAAAAACTCATTGCCCCTTGCGGAATGAATTGTGGTGTCTGCGTCAGCTATCTGGCAATGGAAAATGACCTCAAGAAGAAGGGGTTTGTAAAGAACTACTGTCCTGGTTGTCTGCCGCGAGGTGAGAACTGTACCTTCATGGCAAGGCACTGCAACCTAGTGGGGAAAGGACTTGTCCGTTTCTGTTATGAATGCGCGAATTTCCCCTGTCGTAGGCTCAAAGCCCTCAATAAGCGTTACCGAACTAAATACCACATGAGCATTATAGAGAACCTCGAATTCATCAAGGGGCGTGGTATCGAGGAGTTCCTGGAAAAAGAAGATGCAAAGTGGCGCTGCCCCGAATGTGGCGGTGTGATATGCTGCCATAACGGTCTATGCCTGAATTGCAATCTTAATGAGCTGCGCCAGAACAAGAAATACCGCTGGGGAGAACAATAAAATGGAAAAAACGTGGCAGGAAAAACTGGAAGACACCGTTGCCATTAAAAAAGATTTACGGGAGGTCAGTAATGAAGAAATGGGCGTTGCTTTTCATGGAGAAATATCTCAATGGCGGCACAGCATTGGTACTGATGGGGATACAGTGGCTGTATCTGTGGCTTTTTCCATGGTACGGAAATTATGTCGCCGACCCGCACTGGGGGCACAACTATACCCAGGCTATGGCTTTCCTGGTAGTGGGCCTGGCCTACTATCACCGCAGGGTGCTCCTGGTTATCATCGCCTTTCTTGCCTCTGTGCTGGTAATACCGGCTTCACTGGAGCTGGTGCCCACCGGGTTTACCATCTTCGCCGCCGCGGCGCTACTGCTGCTTGGTATAATAGACATGATTGCGGAACGCGGGCGGCAGCGTGACCTGTTGCAACCATCCGGTGCACCGCTGACCTTCTGGTTGAAACGGCATATGCCGCGTTTCTCCTATATCATGCTCGCCCATATCTCGTTGATTTACTTCCTAGTACGGGTGCCCTCAGGTACATGGGAGACGGACTGGTCCACCCGCATATTTAACGTACTGCTGTTGCCGTTTATAGTATTGCTGCTGCTGGAAGACATGCCGGGCATTACCAACGCCACATGGATGAAGCGCATCAGCTTTTTCTGGGGGATGGCGGTCATGCTGGTTGCCTTTATCATTCTCTACTCACATCCGGAGATATTGCCGACTGCGGCCATTACCCTCGTAATAACCATATTCGGCATCTTTGCGCTGGTGACCGGCCGCCGGACTGCGAAATAACTAGCTGCCTACACGAGCAGCGTGAGGCCGGTTAAGTGGCTGCCGCCACCCGCGGTGCAGCCAAAGCAGTGTGCCCCGAAGCGGATCCTGCGCTTGGCTAGCACGTTTAAATCGACATTGAAGATGGTCCCCGCGTGAGGCTCCTCTATCTGCATGCCCAGCATCTGGTTGAAATCACAATCGTAGAGTCTGCCGTCATACCCCACGCTGATAAGCGAGCGGCAGGCCAGTTGTTGCACCGCTTCGGCGCTGAAGGCGTTTATCAGCCGCTCCATATATTCTCGGTAAGTACCCGATAGCTGGAGGTGCTGGCGATACCGGTTGATCGGCATGTTGGTAACCGTGAACAGCC
>CAYFVI010000207.1:0-2957 GCA_964346525.1 uncultured Dehalococcoidaceae bacterium | reverse complement strand
CTCCTGACCAGCGCCTCCCAGATGCCTTCTTCCAGCCGGCGCAGCAGCAGGATTTCCACCCGGCCACCGCTGCCCTCTTTCTGCCCGTGGAGTCGGGCCGGGATGACCAGGCTCTCGTTGAAAACAAGCACGTCGCCCGCCCGAAGATAGTCAACTATGTCATAAAAGTGGCGATGCTCTATCAAGCCGTCAGCGCGGTTTACCACCATCAGGCGGGAGCTATCTCTGGGCTCAACCGGCGTCTGCGCAATCAGTTCCTGGGGGAGAACGTAATCGAAATCGCTGGTTTTCATACCATTCTTAAAATAAATAACGACCTTCCAGATTAACTATAACATCTTAACCTTCAGTATTGACAACCTAAATCATTGATTAGACTTGGCCATGTTCAGGTAATCAATGAGGAATTATATGCTTGACGCAGGTTCAGGTTTTGATAGAATAGTGGCATGGGTAAAAGAAAAGTTCTGTGGCTCTTGGGAGGTGTTATCGGGAGCTATGCGTTGCACTTCCCATTTAGGTTATTGGAAGACATGGTGATGGGGTGGATGGGGGAGACAATATTAATCTATTGGCAGCCTGTTGTAGGCATTTTTATTACATGGGTATTTCCTTTTATCATAGTTTTCGGAGCGATATGGTTTGGGTATTCGTTAAGAAAGCCGAGGTATATCCAAGAAAAAATCATAGAAGAAACCATTATCCAAGTCCTTGACAGATATGAGGAACATATAAAAGGTGGAGGCGGTGAGTGTGGTTTGACTATCCGCAATATGAGTAGAAATCCGCTTACGAATTGCAGTGCTAGACTTATTGATATGGCTTTTGAAAAGCCACATCAACAATGGTCGCTAGACAGTTATCGTAAGTCAGAAGCTTTGCTTTGTTCAAGAGAGATTCCTCAGTTTAGTAATGGCAAAGTGCTTATATTCAGATGGGGCATAGGCGCAATAGATAAAGAGCTTTTCATAGTTTACCAGAATGAGGCTACTAAGATACCTTGCGGAATATTGAATATCCCCATATTAGTACATCTGAATATATGGGCTGATAACATACCTGCAACAAGTGTTATATGCAAGCTAGCCGATAGATTAGGATGGGGTTACGACTTAACTATACTAGAAAGCGTCTTACAAAAAGAAAATATTAAGCTATCTTCTTTTCAGTTATCAAATTCTGATATTGAAGGTTATCAGACGGAATAAGTTTATAGTATCCCGAGAACAGCCTTACACCACCGGCCGGGGCATCAGTCCTGACCTCTCCACGATATCCGAAACTATATCCTCCCAGCCCACCGCCATGATATGAATGCCGTGCACGCCGGGCATATTCTTCAGCTGTTCGATTATCTCCAGGATAATCCTGACGCCTTCTTCCTTGGGAGTTTCCGCCTGCTCCATCCGGGTCACGATATCATCGGGCACGTTCACCCCGGGCACGTAGTCACGCATATAGCGGGCCATACCGGCGGAGCGGATGGGGATGACGCCGGCCAGAATGTGCACCTGTTTGTCAAGACCCCTCTCCACCACCATTTCCATCCATCTGGCGAACTTGGGGACATTGTAGACGGCCTGCGTCTGGATGAAATTGGCGCCGGCTTTTACTTTCTTGGCCAGCCGGCTGGCCCGGTACTCAAACGGGTCGGCAAAGGGATTGGCCGCAGCCCCGATGAACACGGACACTTCCCCGGATATATCCTCTCCGGAAATGAATTTATGCTCGTCGCGCATTACCTTCAATGCCTGTATCAGTTGAATGGAGTCGATATCGAAGACACCCTTGGCCCCCGGATGGTTGCCGAACTTTTGATGGTCGCCGGAAAGGCAGAGGATGTTACCGATGCCGAGGGCGACGGCACCGAGCACATCGCTTTGCAGGGCCAGCCGGTTCCGGTCGCGAACCACCATTTGCATCACCGGCTCAATGCCCTGCTGCTTCAGGAGCAGGCAGCCCGCGACGCTGGACATGCGCACAATGGCCGTCTGGTTATCGGTGACGTTCACCGCATCGCAGCACTGACGGAGCAACTCACCCTTCTTGCGTATAACATCGGCGCCGGTGCCTTTAGGCGGTCCGGCTTCTGCAGTCACGGCGAACTTGCCGCTGGCCAGTATTCGTTCCAGTCTCGTTCCGGCTTTCATCTTCACCTCCTATGAGGTCGTGGTGCACTCCGCTTCCACGTCTATCTTACGCGGTCCACCGCTAACACTCACACTCCAATCTTTGAAGGGCTCGATTTCCTCCATTTCGTCAAGCCGCCCCATCTCCGCCAGACGGTCGTAGATGAACTGCCAGGCACAGGGGATATCCTCCGACACCTCGCACTTGCCCTCTGAGGAGCCGCCGCAGGGCCCGTTCAGCAGGCTCTTGGAGCACCGCACCAGCGGGCATATAGCGGCGGTGCGCCCCAGCACGCAGCTGCCGCACTGCAGACAGACCTCGCTGAAGTGTCCCGGGCTTTCTTCCATACCGATAAACAGGGTATTCAACGCGGGATATATCGGTTTTCCATCTTTCAAATGCAGGGCTATCGTCTGCACGCCAACGGCACAGGTCATGGCCAGCACACAATCGGCCTCTTTAATCCGCCCCGCCTCCTCCTCCAGCGCGTATTTGGTCAGCTCATCGCAGGCGGTGGGGATTATCATCCAGCCGGTTACCTGTTTACCGCTGCCCTCGAGTTTTTCTTTCATTTCCAGAATCTCGGTTTTCCCGCCGGTGTGGCACATGGTGGCACAGGTGCCGCAGCCGATGATATACACTTTCCGGCATTTCTTTAGGTAACCCATTACCTCCTCAGCCGGTTTCTGACTAGTAATCGTCTTCATCCTTGTCCCTCCTTACTTGGCCACCCGCCTCTCGTACTCATCATGGAAATGCTGCAGGCTATCCATCACCGGATTGGGGGCTGCCTGCCCGAGCCCGCATAGCGAAGAGAGCATCATGGC
>CAYFVI010000206.1:0-2431 GCA_964346525.1 uncultured Dehalococcoidaceae bacterium | reverse complement strand
TGCTCCAGTTCGCTAGGAAGATGGACAAACTGGTCGTATATGAGGACAGCGAGGCGGTGGTTGAGGGCATTCTGAAGCAGTTATTCTTTGATGAGGGGGTAAAGATGGAGGTGGTGGGGCGGAGCGGGTTTTTGCCCAGCGAAGGGGAACTCTCCACGGCTGCGGTTCTGAAATCTCTGACAGCATTATATCCTGAACTTGAACCAAAAATTCCCAGGACAGTGCCGCTGGAAATGACAGTCCCGATACGGACGCGCACCCAGTGCGTGGGCTGCCAGTACCGCGGCCTGCTGCATGCACTGAAGCTGACGGCGCGCAAATACAGAGGCGTGGTCACCGGAGATATAGGCTGCTATGACGCCGGCTCATTCCCGCCGCTGGAGCTGCAGTCGACCATCTACTGCATGGGCTCGTCAATCCCCATGGCCTCGGGCATCGCCCACAGCGGATACGGAAGGCCGGTGTTTGCCATTATCGGCGATTCCACCTTCTTTCACAACGGCGTTCTCGGTCTCTTGAACGCCATCCACAGTGGCTTGGATATGGTGGCCATCGTCTGCGATAATCGTACCACGGCCATGACCGGCTTCCAGCCGCATCCGGGCAGCGAAGTCAACGTTCGTGGCGAGCCAGCACCGGCCATCGATGTAGGCCGTCTCGCAACTGCCGCCGGGGCGAGCAGTGCCCGAGTGGTCAATCCCTATGATATCCCGCAGGTAAAGGAAGCGCTGGAAAAGGCGGTTAAGGAGAGAGGCGTCTCGGTTATTGTGGCCACCGAGCCGTGCTACCTGGTGTCGAGGCGTACCGGCCAGTTCGGCTTCAACCCGCGCAAGGTCGTTCTCGATGAAGAACGCTGCAACGGCTGCAAGATTTGCGTTACCTTCTTCGGCTGCCCGGCCATCCATTTCAGCGAGGGCAAGGCGACCATTGACTACGGCACCTGTGTTGAGTGCGGCATGTGCGTGGAAGTCTGCCAGATAGGAGCCATAAAATGGAGCTGAACGTGCTGATTGCGGGCGTTGGCGGACAGGGCAACCTTTTTGCCTCCAGCATCCTCGCCGAATACCTGCTCAAAAAAGACTATAAAGTATTTGCTGTGGAGACCATCGGTGCCGCGCAGCGCGGCGGCTCCGTGGTATCGCACCTGCGGGTCTCAGATGATGAGATTTACTCGCCCCTTATCCCGGCGGGGAAGGTGGATATCCTCATGGGATTTGAGACCATCGAGATGCTGCGTAACTTCGAGCTGCTGGCCGGGGACGGCATGTACCTGCTCAACGACTATAACGAGCCGACTGTACTGTGTAATATGGAGATGGATACCTACCCATCGGATGATGAGATAAAGGCAGCGCTGGAGAAGTCAGGGAAGAAGGGGTACTCCATCAAGGCCACTGAATGCGCACGGCAGATTGGCGGCAGCCTGCTGACCAATGTGGTCATGGTCGGTGCCCTGTGCCAGATATCACCTCTCTTCGATAGTCAGGAAGTGAAGCAGGTGCTGGCCGGGAAGGCGCCGACCAAAGTGAAAGAACAGAATCTGCGGGCTTTTGAGGCCGGCGGTTCGCTCATTCAGGAAGCGATAAATAAATCCTGATGTGATTTCAAATCAGACATATTGCAATCAGACCAACATTTCACCTAGGTCTCCGATAAGGAATATTTTGCTATGAGCGTAGCCGGGCAGCTATATGAGCTGCAGGAAATCGACCTTGAAATCGCTGACCAGGAACGTAAGCTGGAGCAGGTTGTCGGCCGGCTGGGCAAGGATGACGTGGTTGTCGCCGCCCGGAGCAAAGTAGACGCAGAAAAGGAAAAGTTGAAGGAACTGCAGCACCAGCAGCATTCTCTGGAATGGGAGATAGACGACCTGGCGAGTAAAATAAGAGACGGGGATGACCGGCTTTACAGTGGAAGAATCAAGAACCCGAAAGAGCTTTCCGGTCTGCAGCAGGAGGTTGAGCTGTGGAAAGCCAAGCGCGACGGGTTGGAGGCGAAAGACCTGGGAATTATGGAGCAGTTGGAGTCAGTTGAGGCCAGCGTGGCTGCCCGGAGTCGTGAGTTGGAAGATACTGACGCGGAATGGCAGCGAGAGCAGGAAGGGCTGAGAAAGGAGAAGGCGGCGCTGGAAGGCAGCTTGAATGACCTGAAGCAGAAACGTCAGGCGCTGGCCGCCGAAGTCGAGGCAAAGGTCCTGACGCTTTATGAGCATCTCAGGAAAAACAAAGGTTTTGCCGTGGCTAGGGTGGAGCAGGGGATATGCCGCGGCTGCCGCATATCCCTGCCCTCCAGCGAATTGCAGCAGGCCAGAAGCGGTGCCCTGGTGCAGTGCGGCAGCTGCAATCGGATTTTATACCTGCCGTAAGTGATGGATGAAAATCGAAAAAGCAGTTTTATATACTGACGGGGCCTCCAGAGGAAATCCCGGTCC
>CAYFVI010000205.1:0-3370 GCA_964346525.1 uncultured Dehalococcoidaceae bacterium | reverse complement strand
TTGTCCGAGACCTGGACCAGGCTCAGCTTTACCATGAACATGGCGTATTTGTATCCTATCTGGTCGATATTGTCGAGGTATACATTTATGCCTACGTCGCCGTTGTAATTGTTATCGGGAGTGACATCGAATATATACCCAGCCGGTATGGCGCCCCGATAGCTGCCGAATGCGTTGAAGGTTGGGGCATCTGTCGTATTCCCTGATATGGAGGCGAAGTCTGCGGAAGCCCCGGTGGCCGTTATACTGACGCTTGATGTCGTGTACGCGTAGGCAAACATGCCTCCGGTAACGGCCAGCGAGGCCGCCAGAGCGAAAATCAAGTAGCGTCTCAATGTGTTTCCCAGAATCCCACTAACCATGCGGTTCATTTTTCTCTCCTTTCTTTGAATTGACAATTTTGTTTAATTTCCCTAAAATACTTTTGACATTTCCTCGGGTGGTAGGTATTCCTTTCCGCTCATTTTTAGGAATTCCTACCATCTTTAATAATTTCCCCTTCTCCAGTTGGTTTCACATTTGACCACCCCCTTATATTTTGGCTTAACCTATTTCTCCGCTGAGGAATTTGAAGCGTTCTTTCAGGCTTTCCTTGAAAGCTGTGAATTCCTCTTTGGTGATATACTCGGTACCCGGTTTGCCGGTGAAGCTTACCCTGGATATCGCCGGCAGAACGCTCTGGGCTATCTCAATGAGCATCAGCTTCTGGTCGTTGATAACCAGCTTGTAGTGTATGGACTGGAGCCGGCTGTCGAGGGTTTCATCATTGACGCTCAACGTGCTGGCTATCTGTTTCCTTTTGTTTCTATCGGCAATCTGGTGCAGGACTTCTGCCTCGCGGGTGGTCAGGTGAGCCAATAATTTCCCGGCCTGCTCTCCGAGTGAGGAAAACGCGGTAAATTCATCAAGAACCCGGGAGGCAATTTCCGGTTTCCAGATGGCCTCATATATTGGCTGTTTGCCCTTCACCACTTCCCTTATGGTATTGACAACGACATCAGGGTCAACATCCTTGGTGAAGCAGGCACTGGCACCGCTTTTCAGGGCATCGAAAAGTTGTGCTTCGTTATAATTATCCATGACCAGGATAACCGATACTTCTGGCAATGTCTGTTTAATCTGGCGCGTAGCCTCAAAACCGTTGAACTTATCGTGGCTGGCGTTCAAAATCGCTACCTGTGGTGGATTGGTTTCAATGAAAGCGAGTGCCTGTTCATTGCCTACGTCCTCACCGATCACTTCCATGTCTTCCTCACCGGACAGGGTGAAGTGGATGCCTTCGCGGAAAAGCACTTGCCAGTCTGCCAGAAAGACGGTTATCTTTTCCATTTTCAGCTCCTCAAAGGGTGCATTGATAATCTACACTTTCAATCTAGCATGCGGGCATAAAGACAGGTATAAAAAAAATAAAGATTTCGTAAAGGTTCCGTTAAGGTTTCGTAAAGAACGGCCGGCTTAACGGCCAGTGGCACCGCTTTTTAGGAAGACTTGGGGCGGTACGGTCAGAGGTCAGGTGGGGCTGATAAACTTGTAGCCCATGCCATGCTCGGTGACGATGATTTTGGGCGACTCAACATTATCTCCGAGCTTTTGCCGCAGGTGCTGGATATGAACGCGGAGCAGGTCTCTGGCGTCGCGGTAGGCTTCACCGGAGACCTTGGTGAGCAGGGTTTCATGGGTGAGCAAGCGCCCTTCGTTTTTAATGAGATGGTATAGCAACTTGTATTCCGTGGAGGTAAGCCTCACCGGCTTGTCGTCAACGGTGACCTCATTGCGGGCAAAGTCAACGTGCAAATTCCCGCTGGTGTAAGGCTGCTCTTCCGCAGGAGTTGGCGCGCCCCGGGCACGGCGCATCACCGCCTGCACGCGGGCCAGCAGCTCAATATGACTGAAGGGCTTGGTAACATAATCGTCGGCACCCAGTTCAAGGCCCTTGGCGATGTCGGTATCTTCGCTTTTCACGGTAAGCATTATCACCGGCACATGGGAGAAGCGCCGTATCTCGCGCAGCACCTCGAAACCGTCCATATCAGGAAGTCCGATATCAAGAATAACCAGGTCAGGTTTTTCCTTTTCGATAAGCTCCAGCCCCTTGTTGCCATCACTGGCCGGGAATACAGTTGTGCTCCCCCAGCGCAGCTGAAAACAGAGAGTGACTACCTCTATTATCTCCGGTGAATCATCCACAACCACTACTTTCATCCATACACCTCTAGCACTTATCTCTGGCCCGACAACGGGAGAGAGCAGAAAAAGCGGCTGCCCTTTCCTGGCATACTCTCCAGCCGTATCTTGCCACCATGAAGCTCCACCAGAAACTTAGTGATGGCCAGCCCCAGCCCGCTTCCCTTGCCGCCTTTAATCTGGTAATAGGGTTGAAAGACCAGTTCCTGCTTATTCGCCGGAATGCCGATGCCGCTATCCGCCACCTCGATAACCAGATTGGAGTCATCCCCGGCGGCGCTTACTTTTATTTTCCCTCCCTCCGCGGTGAACTTGCTGGCATTGGTGAGCAAGTTCACCAGTATCTGTTCCAGATAACGGCGGTGTGCCCGGATATGGGGCAGGGTGGGGGGTAAATCAACGGTTAGTGTCTGTTTTCGGCTGTGCGTAATGGGATAAATCTGGGAGGTAACGCTTTGGATGATGGGCTCGATTTCAAGCATCTCTGGCTCGAAGGAGAACTCGCCGGAAAGAAGCCCGGTCATTTCCGAAAAGTTGGTTAATTTTTCATCGAGGCTGCGCGCATTGCGGATAATATTCTGGGTAAGTCTAAGCGGCAAGTCTTTGTGATTGGGCTGAAGCTCTTCGGCCAGCAGTTCTGCGGACACAATGATGGCCGTAAGCAGCGTTTTCAGCTCATGGACGGTGGCATCACCAAAGCCGATATCTTTATTTCTCTTATCATTTTTCTGTTTCAGGCCTTCCATGTCTACCGTCGCAGAGCTATTAGCTGATTTATTATACCATTTTCAGCTGGCTATCACTCGTTCTCTTTGGCCATGCCTTTGGCGACCAGTTTTATCGTGTTCAGAATGCCAATGACCGCCCGCTGAACCTCAATCGGCTCGTCGGCTAACATTCTGGCGACATAGGGGTCAAGGCGTCGGCTGCCATAAGCGGTATTTCTTTCTTCGGCTACTCCAGAAGGGTGGGGTGACAGAAAGCCGGCGAGGGTAAAGAGCTCATCCTCGTCAAAGCCAAGCGGTTTGGCAATTCTGCGCAGGATATGAGCGGAAGGGAAGCGCTCGCCTCTTTCAATACGTCCCAGATGAGAGGACGATACTCCCGAAGTAGCAGACAGTTCCTGCAGAGTCAGTGGAATGGCAATTCTCTGCTGCTTTATTATTCTACCGAGGTCATTATTTAT
>CAYFVI010000204.1:0-4966 GCA_964346525.1 uncultured Dehalococcoidaceae bacterium | reverse complement strand
CAGGCGGTCGGCGTTGGGGTGGGGATTGACGGCGATAATCCGGCCGACGACGATATTGTCCCATTTACTCCCGATTACCTGTATCCCCTTGGCCTCGGTCCCGGCCATGGTCAGCCGGTCTGCCACCTCTTGCGGCGGCAGGGTGACGTCAACGAATTCTTTGAGCCACTTGAGCGGAACTTTCATCTTGTCACCTAAAACTGCCTCAAAAACCTGAGGTCGTTGCCGTAAAAAAGCCTGATATCGTCGATGCCGTAGCGCAGCATGGGCAATCGCTCGATGCCTATGCCGAAGGCAAAGCTGCGGTATACGTAAGTGTCAATGCCGCCGCGCCTTAACACCTCGGGGTGGGTCATGCCGGCGCCGAGTATCTCTATCCAGCCGCTGTACCCGCAGAGCCGGCACCCCTGGCCGTTGCAGGTCAGGCAATCGATGGCCATCTCCACGCCGGGCTCCACGAAGGGAAAGAAATCACAGCGGAAGCGGACCTTTCTCTCTTCGCCGAAAAAGCGGCGGGCGAACTCGTAGAGCGTGCCTTTGAGGTCGGCCAGAGTGATGCCGGTGTCCACAGCCAGGCCGTCGATCTGGTAGAACATGGGAATATGGGTGGCATCGGTGGCCTCGTAGCGATAGACCCGGCCGGGTTCTATGACCCTTATCGGCGGTTTCATCTTTTCGATGACGCGCGCCGTTACCGCTGTGGTGTGGGTGCGCAGGAGCATGTTGTAATCGCCGCTCTCTGACTTGGGCTCCACCCAGCAGGTGGACATGGTATCGCGGGAGGGATGCTCAGCGGGAATATTCAGGGCTTCGAAGTTATAGTAGTCCCACTCCACGTCCGGCCCTTCCGCTATCTGAAAGCCCATGGAGGCGAAGATATCGTAAATTTCATTCAGTGTCTGCGTGATGGGATGCAGACGGCCGGCGGGCAGGGGACGGCCGGGCAAAGTGATATCCAGGATTTCCTTTTTTGTCCCGGAGATGAATTGAGCCTCTCGCAGCGCCTGCTCTTTCTCCTGCCGCCCGTTCTCCAGGTCAGCCTTGACCTGATTGGCCCGGGCACCTGCCGACTTTCTCTCTTCGACCGGCAATGTGGCCAGGCTGCGTAGAATTGAGGTCAGGAAGCTCTTCTTACCAAGGTAGCGGACCCGCCATGACTCCAGCTCTTTTGCGTCCTGTATCTTGTCCAGTTCCTGTAGCGCTTTTGCTTTCAGTTCGTCAAGCTGCTGTATCATTTTTACCTTGGTATGGAAGAATAAGTGAAGGGCGGCGGCAAGTGAAGTTCGTTTCGTTCTGAGCTTAAGCCTTCTCTCTGGCGGTATTGACCAGATTGTTGAAAGCCTCTGGCTCCCTCGCTGCCATCTCGGCCAGCATCTTCCGGTTCAAGCCAGTGCCAGACCTCTTCAAAAGGTTCATGAGCTGACCGTACTTCAAGCCTTGGGCACGGCTGGCGGCATTGATGCGCAGAATCCACAGCTTTCTCATATCGCCTTTCCGCTCGCGGCGGTGCTGATAGGCATAGCTCAGTGAGTGCAGCATCGCCTCGTGGGCACGGCGATAGAGAGTGTGCCGGGACGCTCTCTGCCCCTTGGTCATGGCCAGTATCTTTTTATGTCGGTGGTGGGTGGTGACCCCTCTCTTAATTCGTGGCAAGGGATGCTCCTCCTATCTAGCCGACTCCGTGGGGAATCAGTCTTCTTATTCTGGTGCGGTCAGCGGAATGCAGTTCAACCTTGCTATCGAAGAGCCGCTTTACCCGCTTGGCCTTGCGTCGGCGCAGATGGCTCTTCGGGCCCTTGATGCGCATAATCCTTCCGCTGCTGGTAATATGAAAGCGACTTTTGGCGCCTTTATGGGTTTTCAGTTTTGGCATCTTGAGCTTCCTTTATCTCTTCTTTGGCTTTTGATTTCATAGCCGGCGTCAGGATGATATTCATCCTTTTCCCTTCCATAACCGGCTGCCTCTCTATGGAGGAACTATCGTTAAGTGTCTCCGTCATCCTTTGCAGCAGTTTCCAGCCTAGCTCCGGGTGGGTTATCTCACGACCCCGGAAAAGGACCGTTACCTTTACTTTATTGCCGTCCGTCAGCAGTTTTCGTGCTGTCCTGGCTTTGGCCTCGAAATCATGAGTGCCTATCTTGGGTCGCAAACGTATTTCCCTGAGCAGGGAGACTCTCTGGCTCTTCCTTATCCCCTGCTCTTTCTTGGCCTGCTGATATTTGTACTTGCCATAGTCCAGCAAACGACATACCGGGGGGACGCTGGCCGGGGCGACTTCTACCAGGTCAAGGTCGTGCTTTCTGGCGGTCTCCTGTGCCTGACTCAAGGGCATAATTCCTAACTGCTCCCCCTTCTCCCCCACAAGACGAACTTCCTGGGCTCTGATCATCTGGTTGATGCGCAGCTGTTTAATTATGTCCTTATCTACCTCCTTCAAGCACGCGTATTATACGTTGAAGAACTATATCATATTATAAGTCAATAATCAACTTCAGGGAAAGGTTGAATTGTCCTGTCAATTTGACTTACCACCGCCGCTTTCAATGTCTATCGCCCGGCAGGCAATGGCCGATTTAACGGTCTCTTTGAATCGCGGTAAAGGCTGCGCTGCCAGCTGCTCTCCGCTGCGCAGTCGAACGGAGACGGCCTTTGTCTCCACCTCTTTGTCACCGACCACCAGCATGTAGGGGATTTTTTCCAGCTGTGCCTGACGAATCTTGGCATTGATTCGTTCCGGCCGGTCATCAACCTCCGCCCGGATGCCCTCATTTTTGAGCTCCTGTTCAATCTGGCAGGCATAATTGAGGTGACGGTCGGCCACGGGGATTACCCGTGCCTGAATTGGAGCCAGCCAGATCGGGAAGGCACCCCCGTAGTGTTCCAGCAGGGTGGCTAGAAAACGTTCCATGCTACCCAGCACGGTGCGGTGCACCATGACCACCGGGTGCTCCTTGCCATCCTCACCGATGTAGGTGACGTCAAAGCGCGGGGGCAGGTTGAAGTCGACCTGAATGGTCGGGCCCTGCCATGCCTTCCCCAGCGCGCTTTCAAACTTGATATCGATTTTCGGACCGTAGAAGACGCCTTCACCCGGGTCGATTTCATATTCGCGACCCGACCGCTCCAGCGCCCGGAGCAGGGTCTCGGTGGCCTCCTCCCAGGTTTCCACCGTGCCGGCGTATTTTTCAGGACGGGTCGAGAGCAGTAACTGATAGTTCTGGAAACCGAAGGTATCGATCATAAAGAGGGCGAGGTCAAGGACGCCGACGACCTCGTCCTCCAGCTGGTCAGGCCGACAGAAGATATGGGCGTCATCCTGTGTGAAACCCCGGACGCGGGAAAGACCGTGGAGCACGCCGGAACGCTCGTAACGGTACACGGTACCGAGCTCGGCATAGCGCAGGGGAAGGTCACGGTAGCTGCGCAGCCTAGTCTTGTAAATGGCGATGTGCCCCAGGCAGTTCATCGGCTTGAGGATGTACTCCTGCCCCTCGATGTCCATCGGGCTATACAGGTAATCTTTGTAGAATTCGATATGGCCGCTGGTGCGCCACAGGTCGATGCGGGCGATGTGCGGGGTATAGACGAGGTCATAGCCGCGCTTGGCGTGTTCATCTTTCCAGAAGTCTTCGATGACACGGCGGATGACCGCCCCCTTGGGGTGCCAGAGGACAAGGCCGGGGCCGTATTCATCCTGAATGCTGAACATGTCCAGCTCTTTGCCCAGCTTGCGGTGGTCTCTGCGGGCGGCCTCTTCCAGTTGCTGCAAATGTGCCTCTAACGCCTCCTCTGTATCAAAGGCAACGCCATATATCCGCTGTAGCATCGGGCGGTGCTCATCGCCGCGCCAGTACGCCCCGGCGATGTTGAGCAATTTGAACGCCTTGATTTTCCCGCTCGATTTTACATGGGGGCCGCGGCACATGTCCAGGAACGAGCCCTGCTGGTAAAGGCTCACCTTCTCATCGGGCAGTTCTTCAATCAGTTCCAGCTTGTAGGGCTGTGAGGCGAAAATCTGCTTTGCCTCTTCTTTACTTGCTTCCTGGTGGATAAAAGGTGTGTCCGAGGCGATGATTTCTTTCATCTTGTTCTGGATAACCGGCAAATCATCCGGACCGAGGGGGCGCGGTAAATCGAAGTCATAATAGAAACCGTTCTCAATCGCCGGACCGATGCCGAACTTGGCATCTGGAAACATGGACAGAACCGCCTCCGCCATAACGTGAGAGGCGGAGTGCCGCATGGTCTCCAGGTCCTGTTCTTTTTCCTGTTCCGCTTTCCGTACCACTTTTTCAGCCTGCCTGTTGATAACGAAAACCTCTCACCCATCTTCAGGACGAGAGGTTTCCCCATCCCTAGCTGTCCATCAGCCCCATTATACCAGCGACTTTCTGCGAGTGCAAACGCTGTGGTTAAACGCGTACCGATTTGCCTCGCGATGTGGCAAACCGCTATAATGCCGAGTATCCGCATGATAAAACGCGTGTTTCCCGTTTTAGCCCTGGCCTTATTTTCCTCCATGCTGGGCGCGGGCATTGTCGTCCCGCTTCTGCCGCTCTATGCCGAAAGCATGGGGGCAAGCGGCCTGTGGCTGGGGTTTATTTTCGCTGGCTTTTCCATTTCCCGCACCGTGTTCACGCCGGTCTTTGGTCGGCTCTCCGACCGCAAAGGGCGGAAGCTTTTTCTCTGCGTTGGCCTTTCCACTTACGCTCTGATTTCCTTCACCTTTGTCCTGGCCGCCCATGTTTACCAGCTGGTTTTGATTCGCATCGTGCACGGTGTCGCTGGCGCTCTCATCATTCCTATTGCACAGGCATATATCGGTGACCTCTCTCCCGAGGGAGAGGAGGGGAAATGGATGGGATATTCAAATGCCGCCTTTTTCAGCGGTTTCGGCTTCGGGCCGCTCATGGGTGGAGTACTCACCACGCAGTGGGGTATGGACCTCGCCTTCATTACCATGGG
>CAYFVI010000203.1:0-15074 GCA_964346525.1 uncultured Dehalococcoidaceae bacterium | reverse complement strand
GGATAGATACCGGAGCTATCTGAAAGCCGAGCGCGGGCTTTCGCCTTATACGGTGCGCAACTACACTATGGACCTTATCGGCAACTACGCCCGCGGTTCTGAGAAAGGCTTCTTCCAGTTCTTGGAAATGAAACAGGTTAGCTCGCTGGATGAAGTGGACAAACAGGTCCTCCGCGACTACATGTCCTGGCTTATGACACAGGGTGTGGTCAGGAGCAGCATCGCCCGCAAGCTGTCGGCCATCCGCTCTTTTTATCGCTATCTGGTGCGGGAGGGCAAGGTGTCGCAAAATCCCTTGGAGAAAGCGTCCTCTCCGAAGCTGGACCGTCGCCTCCCCTCCTTCCTCACCGTGGAGGAAACGGTGCGCCTTCTGGAAGCGCCCGATTTGTCAACTCCTCAGGGTCGGCGCGACCGTGCCCTGCTGGAGCTGCTCTATGCGGCCGGACTGCGCGTCAGTGAACTGGAGAACCTTAACCTCGAGCAGTTGAACATGGAGACCAAGGAGGTTCGTGTCTTGGGCAAGGGTTCCAAAGAAAGGGTGGTGCTCATCGGCGAGCCGGCGGCGTATGCTTTGAACAATTACCTTGTTCAGGGCCGCCCCGCCCTGCTGGGCAAGAAGAAGACAGACGCCGTTTTTCTCAATCAATATGGTGGGCGGTTGCCCGCGCGCCGGATACAGAAAATTCTGGACAAATACGCGCAGAAAGCCGGCATCGAGAAGAAGGTGCATCCCCATATTCTCCGCCATACCTTCGCCACCCACCTTCTCGACGGCGGTGCCGATTTGAGGGTCGTCCAGGAGCTGCTCGGCCATGCCCAGCTGGCGACCACCCAGGTTTATACACATGTCAGCCAGAGTCAGGCGCGGAAGATATATCACTCCGCCCACCCCATGGCCGGAAAGAGAGATAGCGGGGATGAAAGCGAATAATCGATTATCGCGGCTGCGGCGGAAGCTGGCGGAACGGGAAATCGATGCCATCTTCATCTCCCAGCCGGAGAACCGCCGCTACCTTTCTGGCTTTGACGGCTCATCGGGATACCTTCTAATCACCGATAAGGATGCCGTTATCGCCACCGATTTTCGCTATATAGAGCAGGTCAAACGGCAGTCTCCGGACTACAGACTGTTTCAGATAGCTGGCGATATGCCCGGATGGCTCCCGGAGCTAATCGCTGACATCCGGGGTTATAAGCTGGGCTTTGAATCCCAGCATATAACCCTTGCCATGTACCGCCAGATGGTCGATATAATAAAGAAGCAGGAATCTCCTCCCAAGCTTGTCCCTCTGGAAGGATTGGTGGAATCGCTGCGTGCGATTAAGGACGCTGAGGAGATTGAGGCTATCGCCCAGGCCGCCGACATAAGCGACCGGGCTTTCCAGCATATTGAGCAAAATATAGAAGCCGGCATGAGCGAAAGGGAGATAGCTTGGGAGCTGGAGAGGTTTATGCGTGAGCATGGCAGTCAGGCGATGCCGTTCGATATAATCGTCGCTTCCGGCTCCAACGCCGCCCTGCCCCATGCCCGCCCTTCGGAGCGAGTCATCCGCGAAGGAGAGCCGGTGCTTATGGATTTTGGTGCCAGGGTAAATGGCTGCACCAGTGACCTGACCCGGACTATCTGCCTTGGCAAACCTGATGACCAGTTCAAAAAAGTATATGATATCGTGCTCGGTGCGCAGTTGGCGGCATTGGAGCTTGTAAAGGAGGACATGACCGGAGAGCAGGCAGATAACCTGGCGAGAACAGTTATCGCCGAGGCCGGCTACGCTGAGGCTTTTGGCCACGCCCTGGGTCATGGCCTCGGCCTGGCGGCACACGAAGCGCCGCGTCTCGGGCCGGGTTCGGGCGAGAAACTGGTTTCCGGCATGGTATTTACCATTGAGCCCGGCATCTATCTTCCTGGCTGGGGCGGAGTCAGAATTGAAGATACGGTTGTTCTGGAGAACGGGAAATTGAGATTATTGTCGAAAGCGAGGAAGACGCTATGATAAGCGGCAGTGAACTGCGAAAAGGGATTATCATCGAGCTTGATGGCACGCTTTATCAGGTGGTGGACTACCAGCACGTCAAGATGAAACGGACGGCGTTGGCACGGGTCAAGCTGCGCGACCTGAATGCGGGCCATACTATCGAGCGCAGTTTCCAGTCTGATGACAAACTGGTGCGGGCACGCCTTGATTCACGCTCGATGCAGTATCTGTACAACGATGGAGACCTGTACTATTTCATGGACGTGGAGAACTTCGAGCAGATTGAAATCAATCGCGATCGCCTGGGCGATGTTTTGAATTATTTGAAAGAGGGTTTTACCGTGGAGGTATCCAGCTATAAAGGTGAGGTGGTTGATATCGAATTGCCGGTGGCTGTTGAGCTGGAGGTAGCGCGCACCGAGCCCGGTTTCAAAGGCGATACCGCCACCGCCGGCAACAAACCGGCAACGCTGGAAACCGGCCTGGCCATTCAGGTTCCGCTCTTCGTAAATGAGGGCGATATCATCAAGGTCGATACCCGCACTGGCCAATATCTGGAAAGGAGCAATTAGTCAATTGTTGAAAGCCGACCTTCATGTCCACACCGAGTATTCGATGGATTGCAGTATGTCGTTGGGTACCATCATTGAACGATGCCGGGAGATGGGAATCAACTGTATAGCCGTCGCCGACCATGGCACCGTTGAGGGCGCCCTCGAAATGCAGCGCACTGCCCCCTTCACGGTAATTGTTGCCGAAGAAATACTGACTCCGCACGGCGAGTTGATGGGTATGTTCCTCAAGGAGAGTATTCCCAGCGGCCTATCGGTGGAGCAAACAATTGCTCAGATCAGAGCCCAGGGCGGCATCGTGTGCGTTCCTCATGCCTTTGATGTTTTCCGACCGTCAGCCCTGAACGATAAGGTAATTGACGAAATCGCTCCGGAAATCGAGGTCATTGAGGTCTTCAATGCCAGAAGCCTGCTCCACCGCAGTTTTGAGAAAGCGCTGACTTTTGCCGGTAAATACAACATTGCCCAGAGCGCAGGCAGCGATGCCCATACCGAAGGCGAGATCGGCAATGCCTATGTAGAAATGCGAGAATTTGAAGGTCGCGATGACTTCCTTCAAGCGCTGGCCGGGGGCAAAATTACCGGGCACCGGACCAATCCTTTAACCCACTTTGCCAGCGCCTGGAACAAGCTGAAAAATCGTACCCGGCGGTGAGGAAATGTATCAACTCGGTTGGTTTTCCACAGGAAGAGGCAAAGGGTCAAGAGGGCTGCTCAAGGCAGTGCACGATAGCATCGAATCCGGTGAGATAGATGCTGAGTTCGCCTTTGTCTTCTGCAGTCGTGAGTATGGCGAGACCGAACCGACAGACGTCTTTCTCCGCACGGTTGAGGACTATGGCATTCCTCTGGTGACTTTTTCCTATCAGAAATATAAAGCAAACGCAGGTGGTTCGGGTGGCGTCCCGGATGAAGTCTGGCCCTCATGGCGGCTTGACTACGACCGTGAGGTAATGGCCAGGCTACAGGAGTTCAGGCCTGACCTCTGTGTGCTGGCGGGGTATATGCTCATCGTTGGGCCGGAGATGTGCGAGAAGTATGACATGCTCAATCTCCACCCGGCGGCACCCGGTGGCCCGGCCGGTACCTGGCAGGAAGTAATCTGGAAATTAATTGAGACCGGGGCGGAATCAACCGGTGCCATGATGCATCTGGTCACGCCGGAACTGGACAAAGGCCCGGTGGTAACCTACTGCACGTTTCCCATTCGCGGTGAGCCGTTTGACCGGCACTGGGCAGAGATAGCAAGCAAATCGGTGGCACAGGTAAAACAGGAGGGCGAGGAAAATGCCCTTTTCCAGCTCATCCGCCAGCACGGCGTAGTCCGGGAAAGGCCGCTGGTTGTGACCACCATTAAGGCGTTCAGCCAGGGCAGAGTGCGAATTACCAAGGATAAAAAGGTCGTTGACGCTCAGGGAAATCCGATAAGAGGCTATGACCTCACCGCAGAAATCGATGAAAAGGTGAGCGACTCTATCTGATTATCCGTTCGGTAACGTGCGCCTTAAAACAAAATTCCCCTCCCTATATCCGTCAGGAAGGGGAATTCTTTTATCGGGCTGCCCGTTAAGTTACTTCTTGGCTCCTTTTATGTCGCCCTCGTCCGCTTTTTTCAGCACCTGGTCAATGAGGCCGTACTCCACCGCCTGCTCGGCGTTGAGGTAGAAATCACGGTCGGTATCATGGGCCACCTTTTCCATGGTCTGGCCAGTGTGCTTGACCAGGATACCCCTGATTATGTCTTGGACCCGCATGATTTCACGGGCGGCGATCTCGATGTCGCTGGCGTATCCTTGCGCACCACCGAAAGCTTGATGCATGTGTATTGTAGAGTTGGGCAGTGCGTACCGCTTGTCCTTGGCACCAGCGCAAAGCAGCACTGTGCCCATGCTTGCCGCCAATCCAACGCAGATGGTGGAAACATCCGGCCGTATAAGCTGCATGGTATCGTAAATGGCGAGTCCGGCATTGATGACGCCGCCCGGACAGTGAATGTAAAGGTTGATGTCCTTGTCCGGGTCTTCCCTTTCCAGGTAGAGAAGCTGGGCGATAATGACATTGGCCACCTGGTCATTGATCGGCATTCCCAGCATGACGATGCGTTCCCGCAGCAACAGGGAGTAGATATCAAAGGCTCGCTCACCCCGGGCCCCGCTCTCGATGACCATCGGTATGACATTCATAGGATTGATATTCATTTTTTGACCCCCTCCTTTTTCTGTTTTCCTTTCTTCTCCTTTTCGCCTTGCGCTATTTCCACCAGCCGGTCGACCGTCTTTCGTGTCAGCAAAATTTGCCGGATGGAATCACGGGACGGCGGTGTATTTAATGCCTTCTGCAATTCTTCTTTGTTCTCGGCGGCATTCTGCAGCATCGTTCCAATCTCATTATCTATCTCTTTATCATTTACTTCAACTTTTTCTGTTTCCGCGACTTTGCCCAGTACGAGAGAGCGCGTTACCCGTGTGGTCGCCGCCGGATGCAATTCCTCGTGCATCTGCTCTTCTGTTTTACCAATGCTCTTTAAATATTCTTCCAGATTTGCCCCTTGTCTTTCAAATTGTCGGGTCTGTTCGTGCATCATGCGATGTATTTCGGACTCCACCAGTACTGGCGGAAATTCAACTTGAGAGGAATCGACTACTGTATCTATAACTTTATTCTCAAAATCAGCTCTGGCTTTTGCTTCCGCCCTCAGCTTCAGA
Source organism: uncultured Dehalococcoidaceae bacterium (assembly GCA_964346525.1). Taxonomy (GTDB): domain Bacteria; phylum Chloroflexota; class Dehalococcoidia; order Dehalococcoidales; family RBG-16-60-22; genus E44-bin89. Next base: position 9,821 of record CAYFVI010000203.1, on the reverse strand, counting down.
TTTCGGGATACCTCTTCCTTCAGAGCGGCCATGTTCTTTATCTCGGGTCCCAGTTGCGTGGCGAATTTATCGTTGAGTTGGGGCAATATTTCCTGCTTTACCTCCAGCATTTTCACGGTGAAATTAGCTTCTTTTCCGGCGAATTCTTTTTGGGCGTAATCTGCGGGAAGCTTGATATTAAACCTCTTTTCATCCCCTTTTTTCATCCCGATAAGCTCTTCGGCAAAGCCTGGGGCCGGAGAGATGGAGCCCTGCATAACAAGGTACTGCACCCCTTCCCGGTTGATAAATGGCGAACCGTCCACCTGGCTTTCCAAATTGAACACTGCCAGGTCACCGAACTTGATGGCGCGTTCCACCGATTCCCAGGTCGCATTCTGGTGGCGCAACTGTTCAATCACTTCATTTACATTCGCCGCTGTTACTTTCACCGGGTCGGGCTTCAGCTTTATGTTCTGATAGTCACCTAGCTGCACCACCGGCATCAGAGGTACCTTGGCTTTAAAAATGACCGGGTCGCTTTGCACCAATTCAATCTCGGGATGAGCAATGGCTTCCACCTGTTGTTCTTTAATTGCCTTCTCATAGGCCTGCGGCAATAAATGGTTGAGGGCATCTTCGAGAACGCTGTCTTTCCCCAGGTACCGTTCCAGTATGGCGCGCGGTGCTTTGCCTTTGCGGAAGCCCGGGATATTGGCCCGTTTGGCCAGGCGCTGATAGGACTCTGCCATTGACTCCTCGACTTCCTCCGGCTCCATCTCAATGGTAAGAAATACCTGACTGTTCTCCGTCTTTTCTTTGGTTACCTTCACTATTTCGCTACCTTCTCACCAGCGCTTTTTTTGTCCTGAAAATGTTTTAGAAGACCGGTGATATTCATGGCCACGATGCCGTCGGCCAGGTATTGATAGAGAGGGTCTGATTCTCTGGCCGGCTCCAGTTCGGAATAAAGCTGCGCCCTTATCTTTTTAAATGCCGCCTCAAAACCTTCCTCAGCAAAGGTCCGAGAAATGAGGGCGTTCCAGGCTTTGAGCTTATCCATAACCGTTTGCAGGTCTTCCCTGACTTTATCAGTTGCGCCAAAGTGGCCGAAGTAAATCAGCTTTGCCTTCAGCTCCATCAGCCTTTGCAGCGAAGTTATGTACAGCTCGGGGTCAAAAGCAGGTGGCGGTGTGGCCGGCATCAGCACCTTGCCTTCTGCCACCGAGATGCCTATGGCATCGCCGCTGAACAGGCCGTTGTTCCGGCTCTCCAGAATACACAGTTGATGCGGGGCGTGCCCGGGCATATGGAGCATACGCAGGCTTTGCCTTTCGCCGAGCTGGAATACTTCGCCACCGGATACGGATATAATCTTCTCCTTATCAATTGGCGTTACCGGCCCGGTTTTTTGCATCATCCTTTCTCCCATGTTAGAGGCGAAACTTTTCACCAGTTTCTCCGGGTCAACCAGATGTCTGGCCCCTTTATCATGAACGATAACCTGGGCTCTGGGCATATATTTTATCAGTTTACCTGCCCCGCCAGCATGGTCCAGATGAATATGGGTCAGGATAATATAGCTTATATCCTCGGGGGCAATCCCCGCCTTTTTTATGCCATCCAGAACTGTATTTACCGAGGTGGTCGGTCCGGTATCAACCAGTGCCTTCTTCTCTTCATTGATTAGGTAAACACTTCCCCACTTGGGGATGGCATAAAGCTCGTTGTCAATCAGGGTTACGTTTTCGGCTACTTCTTTTATGTCAACCATCTACTCTTCTTCCCGCAAAAGGATATGTAATTCCGCCAGCTGTTCTTCCGTCACCGGTGACGGGGCGTTGAAGGTCAGGTCGAGAGCGCTCTGGGTCTTGGGGAAAGCGATCACCTCGCGGATAGTCTCCCTGCCCGCCAGCAGCATCACGATGCGGTCAATGCCCAGCGCAATGCCGCCGTGGGGCGGCGCACCATATTCGAATGCCTCCAGCATATGCCCGAAGCGCTCTTCAATGTCATCGTCAGTATAGCCCAGCAGCCGGAATATTTTGCGCTGGAGCTTCGCGGTGTGAATCCTGAGGCTGCCGCCGCCGATTTCAAATCCATTGCATATCATGTCGTAGTGCTTGCTGCGCACCCTTTCCGGAGCCTTGTCCAGAAGCGACTCATCTTCGTCCCATGGTCTGGTGAACGGGTGGTGCTCCGATTCCCAGCCTCCTGTTCCTTCGTTCTTTCTCAGCAGAGGAAAGTTCTTAATATAGGCAAAAGCGAGCGTATTCGGGTCGGCCAGAGTCAACTGACGCCCTATTTCCAGACGCAGTGCTCCGAGCGAGTTGTTTACCGTTTCCGCATTGCCGGCAACAATCAGAAGTAAATCGCCAGTATTCGCTTCCAAGCGCCGGGCTATTTCCTGTATCTGTTCCAGAGTCAGGAATTTGGCTGCCACCGAGTGAACCATGTCAGGCGCAAGTTCATCCAGACTGCCGCCTCTTGACTCACCGAGGGCTATGGTTATCAATCCGCCGGCTCCGCAGTTGCGTGTCAGCTGGTTCAAATCATCGAGTTGCTTACGAGTGTAAGCGGCGCAGCCCGGCGCGCGGATGCCCTTGACCATGCCTCCACCGGCAATAGCCGAGGTGAAGATTTCAAAGCTCGACTGCGCCGCGATGTCGGACAGGTCCTTCAGTTCAAGACCGAAACGCAGGTCAGGTTTTTCCGTACCGTATCTGTCTATAACATCGGCGTAGCTGAAGCGAGGAAAAGGCTTTATAACTTTCATATCCGGCTTGATGGTCTCTACCAGAGCAATGAATAGCCGCTCCATCAAGCTCAAAATATCCTCGTCATCAACAAAACTCATTTCCAGGTCGAGCTGGGTGAATTCAGGCTGGCGGTCCGCCCTCGTGTCTTCATCACGGAAACAGCGGGCAATCTGGTAGTATTTCTCCATACCGGCGACCATCAGCAACTGTTTGAGTTGCTGCGGGGACTGGGGCAGCGCGTAGAACTTACCGGCGTGGACGCGACTGGGCACCAGATAGTCGCGGGCGCCTTCCGGGGTGCTCTTGATGAGAATCGGCGTCTCAATTTCAATAAAACCATTAGCATCGAGGAAGTCGCGGATGAATTTCACCACCCCGTGGCGGAGCATCATGCTCTCCCGCATTGCAGCTCGTCGCAGGTCAAGGTAGCGGTATCTCAGACGCAGGTTTTCTTCTACTTCCACTTCCTCATTGATGTAAAACGGCGGCGTTTTCGACGGATTTAATATTTCGGCGTCATGCGCGATTACTTCAACCTCGCCGGTGGGTAGTTTCGGGTTCTCCGTTCCCGGTGGACGTCTGGCTACCTCGCCGCTCACCCGCACTACGAATTCACCGCGCATCCCGCTGGCCACTTTATGGCAAGATTTCGCGGTTTCGGGGTTGAAAGCAACCTGGACGATGCCCTCCCGGTCGCGAAGGTCGATAAAGATGAGACCGCCATGGTCTCGGCGCCGGTCCACCCAGCCGGCCAGGGTTATTTTCTGACCAACGTGTTCTTTTCTCAGTTCACCGCAGTTGTGACTCTTAAGCAAGATCAGCCCCCTGAACCCCGGCTCTCCTGTTTAAATGATGGATTTGACGGTGGCGACGACCGTGTCTTCCTGGGGTAGCACCATTCTCTCCAGGGAACGGTTGACCGGTATGATGACATCGGGCGTGGCTACCCGCTGTATGGGTGCATCAAGGTGGTCAAAGGCTTGTTCCTGAACCAGAGCCGCGATTTCCGCACCGAAGCCGCCCGTTTTCATCGCCTCATGGGCCACAACCAGTTTCCCTGTTTTCTTCACCGAATTAATTATGGTGTCGATGTCCAGCGGACGGAGGGTCCGAGGGTCAACAACCTCGGCATCAATGCCCTCGTCGGCAAGCGTCTGGACAGCGTTCAACGTCTTCGGCAGCATGGTTCCCCAGGCCACGATGGTGACATCTTTGCCCTCTCTCTTGACCTCCGCTTCCCCCAGCGGAATTACGTATTCCTCTTCCGGCACGGGTCCGCTCACGCCGTAGAGGACTCCGGGCTCTAGGAAGATGACCGGGTTGGGGTCTCTGACGGCCGCCTTCAGCAGCCCTTTGACATCATATGGCGTGGACGGCATGACCACCTTCAGCCCGGGCACATGGACAAACCAGGCTTCAAAACTTTGTGAGTGCTGACCGCCCAGGCCAATGCCTCCCTCGGCGGCGGTCCTGATGACCAGCGATACCTCGGGATGTCCCCCGGAGAGGTAGCGCATTTTGGCCGTCTGGTTGACGATTTCGTCCATGCAGATGGTCATCCAGTCGACACGCATTATCTCAGCTATCGGCCGCATCCCCGCCATCGCCGCCCCCAGCGCATAGCCAGCGATGGCCGTTTCGGAAATGGGCGTATCTAGCACGCGTTCGCCGCCGAAAGCGTCATACACGCCTTTGGTAGAACCGAAAGCGCCTCCCAGTATCCCCACATCCTCCCCCATGAGAAACACCCTATCGTCTCGCGCCATCTCCTCTTTGATGGCCTCGGCTACCGCATCGCGATAACTTATCTGTCGCTCGGGCATTTATTTCACTCCTTCCTGAGCATAGACCCACGTGAAAGCTGTTTCCGGTGCCGGTTCAGGGCTGTTCAGGGCAAAATCAGCCGCGTCCTCAAACCGCTTCTTGCATTCCGCATCTATCTGCTCGGCCGCTTTATCGTTTAGATAGCCCAGCTCGGTAAGTTCCTGGCGGAATATCTTGAGCGGGTCCTTGCTGGCTGACCATTCTTCAACTTCGCTATCGGGTCGATAAACATTGCCGCCGGGCAGCGTATCCATGCGCATGCTATGGCCGCGCAGACGGTAGGATACAGCTTCAACCAGGCTCGGGCCTTCGCCCTGCCTGGCTCTATCAACGGCGCTTTTTACCGCTTCATATACGGCGACCACATCGGTTCCGTCAACCCGGTATCCCGGCATACCATAGGCGCTGGCCCGTGCCGAGATATCGATATTGCCACAGGCTTTGCATTGGGCCATGGACAGGCCATACTGGTTGTTGGTGCAGACGAAGACCGTCGGCACCTTCCACACGGCTGCCAGATTTAGCCCCTCATGAAATGTCCCCCGGTTGGCGGCTCCATCGCCGAAAAAGCCGAGGCATATCTGTCCTGTTTGACGCATTTTGATGGCCAGACCCACGCCGCCGGCGATATTGATACCACCGCCGACAATGCCATTGGTGCCGAGTATCTGCCGACTGAAATCGGAGAGGTGCATTGACCCGCCCTTGCCTCCGGTGCAGCCGGTGGCCTTGCCGAGCACTTCGGCCAGTATGACCTTTATGTCAGCGCCCTTGGCCAGCAAATGTCCGTGGGCACGGTGGGTGGAAATGATATAATCCTTTTCCTCCAGAGCAAAGCACGCGCCAACGGCTACCGCTTCCTCACCGATGGAAACATGTCCGGTGCCGGGCACCAGACCCTGCTTGGAAAGCTCAGTGATGCCTTCTTCAAAATGCCTGATGGTGAGCATCCGGCGGTACATATCCAAGAGCGTCTCTTTTGTTAGTGGCATATGTTCTCCTTCTGCCTGAAAATTGAAGTCGGCTCTTTATAGTGATTCTCTCAAGAGTTTGCCTGATGATTTCCTTTGAAAGATACCATAATTTGCCCTGCTCGTCAAAATCGCCATGCTTATTTGAAACAGCTAACAATCTTCCATTAAGATATGAAAGTCATCTGGCTTGAAGGTTTGGTTACTTGATACGTAGCAGCAGGTTCGGCGCCACTTTTCGTAAATGGGGTGGGGGAATCGCCCTGCTCTTTAGCTATACCCACCTCAGCCATGACCTGTGTTCCGGTTTGCTGACGGCATTGCTGCCATTGATCAAAGAGGGCCTGGGGCTAACCTATTTGCAATCGGGCATACTGCTTTCCGCCTATACCATCACCTCTGGCCTTTCCCAGGTTCCCGGCGGCTGGCTCGGCGACCGCATAAGGAGGAGTATCGTGATTGCGGTGGGATTGGGCGGAGTTGGTTTTTCCACTCTGGCCGTCGGTTTAAGCCCGTCTTATTATCCGATGATAGCCATTCTCATAATCATGGGTATGCTTACCGGCGGTTACCACCCCTCAGCAGTTTCTATGCTCTCCGGATACTATGATGTGGCCAGGCGGGGTAAGGTGATTGCACTTCATATGGTTGGCGGCAGCATCGGCTTTTCCATCGGTCCCCTTCTGGGGGGACTGATTGCCGATTATATGGGATGGCGCTGGGCGTTTATCATACTGGGTATCCCGGCCATATCCGCTGTTCCCATAATAATAAGGAAATTTACCTTCGTCGAAAAAGCGTCCGGCACTGCGCCTCAGCAGCCAAGCAGCGAGGAGGAAACCCGGACAAATAGCCTTAGAATCGGCATAATCCAGGTATTAAGACCGGTTGCCATACTTTTTTTATTATCTACGGCCATGCACCTTGTTGCCGGCGCTTCGATGTCCTTCGTCCCGCTTTATATCGTGGGCAAGCACGGCGTTGCCCCAGCCTATGCCGCTATACTGGTGGGTATCCTGCGCCTTGGCGGTATATCCGGCAGCCTGTTCGGAGGCTGGCTTTCGGACCGCTGGGGAAGAAAGCAGGCTACCATTTTTTCCTTGGTAGCTACCGGTCCCGTCCTGTATATATTGACGGTATTGCCGTTTAATGCGGGATTTATCGCTGTCCTTATCATTTTCGGCATGTGCCGGTACATGACTCAATCAACAATGCAGCCATACCTTATGGATAACGTCCCGGCCTACCTCAGGGCAACCGCCTTTGGCATTTATTTTGGAATTTCACTGGAAGGCCAGAGCCTGGTGCAGCCTCTGGCAGGGCATTTTATGGATATTTACGGTATCGCCAACGTATTTACGGTTATTGCCATGGCCAGTGTGGCGCTGTCTCTGGCATCGCTGCTTTTGGCCAGGAGAGCGTGAAAATCCTCACCCGTGAGCTTTCTTCACGTAGACTTTGATTTCTCCACCCTCCTCTTCCATACCCAGAAATTCATGACCGGTAGTCTGGCACCAGGCCGGCATGTCCTGCTTAATGCCTTTATCATCGGAGAGGACTTCCAGGACTTCTCCCGTTTTCAATTCCTTGAATTTTTCCGCTGTTTTGACAACGGGTATGGGGCAATACAGGCCCATGCAATCGAGCGTTTTATCCGCCTTCATTGTCTCCTCCTTACCTAAATGAAAAGTGCTACCTTTGATTGGCGCGCTTCATTCAAGAAATAGGCGGCACCGGTCATGCTATCGATTTCGCTACGGAAGGCATCTTCAGTCAGCCCCATCACTCCGCATGTCGTGGTGCAAGCGATAAGTTTTACCCCCATCCCTTTGGCCATAGCGATAAACTCATCTATCGACGGGTAATTGACGTCTTTCATCAGCTTCTTCATCATCCACGTACCCAGGCCAAACATATTGAGCTTGGAAAGCTTCAATCGCTGGGAGCCTCCCCGGTTGACCAAGTTCAGCATCTTTTTCATTAGCCCCTTGCTCCTGATGCCGCCTTCCTTTTTCTTGATGATGTTCAGGCCCCAGAAAGTGAAGAACATGCTCACTTCCATGCCCATGCTGGCCGCAGTAGTCGCCAGTATAAATCCGGCCAGCGCATGGTCCAGGCTGCCACTGAACATGACTATAGTCAGTTTTTCCTTTTCCTCGGCCATTGATTTTCCTCCCCTCAAGCCTCTTCGCCTTTGATTTCGGCCCCGCAGTAAGGACAGCTTTTCTTCTCTCGGGGAATCGGTTTCCGGCATCTGGGACAGTAGAATACAGTGATGCCGCATGCCTGGCAGTAGGCACCATCCGGGGCCATCATTTCCTCGTCACAGTAGGGACAGAAAAGCCTTTTCTTCTCCTCTTGCTCTGCCATTACTTCTTCCTCCCTTTTGCCTGTTTCTTCAGGTAATGGTCAATTGCTTTGTTCAGGGCTTGTGCCCCGAGGTTGGAGCAGTGAAATTTATTCTTGGGCAGTCCTTCAAGTTCATCGGCTACCAGTTGCGGAGTTATCTTTCTTGCCTCTTCAAGCGATTTCCCCATCGCCATCTCGCTGACCATGCTGGAAACGGCGATAGCCGCCCCGCAGCCGAAGGTCTTGAACTTCACGTCTTCCAGCCTATTGTCCTTCACTTTTATGTAAAACGTCATCATGTCCCCGCACACCGGATTGCCGACCTCACCGATACCGTCCGGGTTTTCTATCTCACCCACGTTGCGCGGATTCATGAAGTGCTCCATTACTTTCTCACTATATATCGGCATATCAATGGCCTCCTTTGCCCGTTTTGGTGAATTTTGCATACAGTGGCGACATCTGCCGCAGCCTTTCCACAATCGGCGGCATCACTTCCAGTACATAATCTACATCTTCCTCATCATTGTCAATACCAAGGGTAAAAAGGACAGAGCCCTGGGCTATTTCATGGGACAATCCCATGGCGATAAGCACGTGTGAGGCCTTGAGTGCCCTGGAGGTGCAGGCCGAGCCGCTGGTGACCGCCACCCCCTGGCTGTTCAGGAGCATGAGCATGGACTCCCCTTCAATGAATTCCACGCAGAAACTGGCATTCCCGGGCAGTCTGGTTTCCGGGTGGCCGGTAACTATCATACGGCCGATTTTCTCCGGCAGGCCGCTAAGCAGACGGTCGCGCAGATGGCTCAGGTGCTTCACTCTGGATGTCATATCGTTCCTCGCCAGTTCCGCGGCCTTTCCCAGCCCGACAACTGCGGGCACATTCTCGGTTCCGGCGCGCCTTCCTCCCTCCTGCACTCCGCCGTCGAGAAGGGGCATAATGCGCACCCCCTTGCGCACATAGAGCGCACCAACGCCTTTGGGCCCGTAGAACTGATTTCCGGCCAGGCTCAGGGCATCGACACCTAATTCTCGCAGGTTTACCGGTATGGTGCCGGCAGTAGCGACAGCGTCGGTGTGGAACGGTATGTTATGCTCCCTGGTTATCCGGGCGATTTCTTCAATGGGCTCAATGGTGCCCACCTCACCATTAGCGTGCATAATGGAAACGAGCACCGTGTCCTTCCGAATACGTTTTCTCACTTCATCAGGGTCGACCAAGCCGTAACGGTCCACCGGGACCTCGGTGAGTTCAAATCCCCGCTTCTCCAGCGTTTTCGCCGAATGAAGCACTGAAAAATGCTCGATTGCCGAAACGATAATGTGCTTCCCTTTGCTCTGCTGTGCTAGCGCCAGCCCTTTCACGGCGAAGTTATTGCTTTCGGTGCCGCTTCCGGTGAAGATTATCTCGTCGGCGCCCGCGCCAATAAGCTGTGCCATCTGTTCTCGCGCCGTGTCCATGGCCTGCCGGGCCGCATCACCCCAGTCATGCAGGCATGAGGGATTGCCGAATAGTTCATCGAGGTAAGGCAGCATTGCCTCTCTGACTTCCGGGAGAAGGGGGGTTGTCGCGGCGTGGTCCAGATATACTTTTCTCATCTATTCATCCTGAATGCGGCCAAACGGTCATTCCGCACCATTATTTCTTAAGTATCCTTCGCAGGTTATGCAGCAGCTCCTGCTCAATAACGACATGTGCTTCCATCAACTTGCGCGTATGGCTGATATAGGCGCGCATATCGTGGGCGCTGGCCTCCCAGCGGTGACGTGCCATGCCACCCTCGATAAGCTCTTCAGCGTGTTTCTTGGAGTGGGCCAAGCGGCCTCTCAGGTCGACATGCTCGAGGAAGATGGAGCGCAGCGAGGACTTGAGCTCTTCATCACCATGCCGGTCAACCACCGGCGGCAGGTATAACTCCTCAAAATGGAAGTGCCTGTG